>JBNMOZ010000048.1:0-17074 GCA_051276005.1 Bradymonadia bacterium
CTCATCTCATCGACTTAGAGCGGCATGTGACAATCCTGACAAACAGTGACCGAGCGTCTTCAGTCGGCGCGGACGCGCCTATGACAGAAGAGCCGACGCCGGTCTACGAGAGGTAAATACGGCTATGTGAACCTGCTTGAGACGGACGAGGCGCCGAGCGACGCCAACCCAAATCACCCCCGCAATTCTTGCGCGCGCCCGCGCCCGCGTCGCCGCGGCTTGCGACCAACTCGCCCTATAAGGATTCGACCGACTGGATGGCGCGATTTCCCTTTGACAGCGATTGCCGCACCCCCTGTAATGGCCCCGCGGCGCGATACGACTCCGTCAGTTGGCGCAGTCGGTTCGTGCACGTGAATGGTCTGCGCAAAATCGGCGTGGACGCGACACTCAGGGGAGCCGTGGCCAGGCTGACGCACTACATCGGGATTCTGTTGACCCTCGGAGTTGCCCTCGTCGCGAGCGCCTGTGGGTCCGGCCCTGAAGCGCTGCGCGCGGGTCTCGAGGCAGAGCGAGGCGCCAACGCCAACTCTGCTGTCTCGGTCGCCGTCCTCGTTGTGTACGACGATGCAGTCTTCGCTGAGTTGAGCAAGCTGCCCGCCAAGCAATGGTTCGAAGAGGCCGAGCAGCGCAAACGCGACAACCCCGAGGGCGCCGCCTTTGACCTGCTGTCTTGGGAGTTGATGCCCGGTCAGCGCGTTAAGGAGCAGTCAGTGCCCCTACAGGGCCGGCCTGCCAACGGCCTGATCTTCGCCGATTATCATACGCCGGGGCGGCATCGCAGCCGCTTTAATCCGGCAAAAAGAATCCTGATCGTCCTCGGTGTCGATGACTTCACGGTGGTAGATCTCGCAGACGAATAGCGCCCGCGTTGCTGCAGACATCGCAGCACGCGCGCAGCGACACAGACGATAGCCGCCTCCAAAGAGGCAGTGGAGCGACCTCAAGTGCCCAGAAATCTCGTCATCCCGGACGCCCTTCGGTGGCACGAGGGCATGTTGTTGGCGCCCCAGCACTTCCAGCAGCAGTCGGCTCGGCTTGAGGCGCTCATCGCCCGGTACACGAGCCTCGCCGGCCCGTATGCGTATGGCGTCTGCGATGTGCAGATCGACGACGACCTGCTCACCGACAAGATCTTCCGCGTCGAGCGCCTCGAAGCCATCTTGCCCGATGGCCTGTACGTGCAGTCGCCGCCTGAGCAGATCGAACTCGCCCCGTTCAAGGCCGACGCCGAGAAGGGCCCGTTGCTGGTTTACCTCTGCGTGCCCGAGGCGCAGGTCGGCACTCGTCAGGGCGCGATGGCGCGCTACATCGTCGCTGAGGGCGGCGCGGTCAACGACGTCGATCCGGAGTCGCCTGAGGGTCAAGCTGCGGTGATCATCCCCCGCGTGCAACCCAATGTGCGCCTCGTGGTGACCGAAGCCGGCACCGGCGGCCTGGTGCGCATGCCCATCGCCCGGCTCGTTTACCGCGACTCGGCCTTCAAGCTCGACGAGAACTATGTGCCGCCGCACTTCAAGATCTCGACCGCCGACTGGTGCGCGCCGCTGATCGACCGTTGCCGTGAGGTGGCGTCGAAGGTGCGGGGTAAGGCCAACTACCTGCTCGAGATGATTCGCTCGCCGGTGGGCTCGGCGAACCGGCCCCGCTTTGAGCAGCAGCTGCACAGCCTCATGGCCGGGCTGCCTGCGTTCGAGGCGAACCTGACGAGCAACCAGGTGCACCCGTTCACGCTGTACACCTCGCTGTGCACGCTGGCCTCGCATGTCGCGGCGGTGGGCATGGTCGACGAGATCCCGCGCTTCGCGCGCTACGAGCACGAAGACCTGCTCGACAAGATGGCGTCGGTCGCCCTGGGCCTCTCCAATACGCTCGATCTGGGCGTGCAAGAGAAGTTCACCGAGTATCGCTTCGAGGGCCAGGGCCACGCCTACAACATCCCGTTCCGTGAGGAATGGGTGGGGCGCACGATCGTGCTGGGCTTCATGGGTCAGCCGAGCCAGGAGATTATCGCGTGGGCCGAGAGCTGCTACATCGGCAGCGACCGCCACGTCGACTCGATGAGCAAGAACCGCGACATCGGTGCCCATCGCGAGCGCAACGACCAGCAGGAGGGGCTGCGCCGTCGCCCCGGAACCGTGCTGTTCACGCTCGATGAGAACCTGCGCCGCATCGAGCCGGGCGAGAATATGCATGTGTTCAACCCGGTGCGTGGACCCAATGACCGCGGGCCCAGCCGCGTGGTCATGTACGTCAAGCATGAGACGCATTGAGTCGAGTGACGCGCGTCGCCCTTGCGCATCGGGCGCCGGGCCGTGCACCGTCGAAGTGGCTGATGAGACAGGGAGATAGAGAATGAACGCCGCACTACTCAGCCGCTCCCCCCTGCTCCTGAAGTTGCGTGACTTCTACGGCCTGATCGTCCGCCTCAAGGGCGACATCGAGCGCGATGGCGACGACGTCACCGTCGAGCGCGTGCAAGGCGAGCTGCGCAGCTTCATGGACGAGCAACTGCGCGCCCTTGGCGAGACGCCCGACGAGGTCGGCTATCACCTGTACGAGGCCATGCGCTACGTCATGGTGGCGCTGGCCGACGACCAATTTCTGCACATGACGACGCTGTGGTCGGGTCGATCCCATTGGCTCACCAACCTGCTCGAGAAGCAGATCTTCGGCACTCAGCGCGCCGGCGCAGCCTTCTTTGACCGCATCGATGAGCTGCTGGCCAGTCGCGACAAGTCCAAAGAAGAGGTCGCGACCGCCTACCTCATCGCCTTGTTGCTGGGCTTCAAGGGCCGCTTCCGCGGGCACGAAGAAGAGGAGCTCATGCGGTATCGCGAGCGACTCATGTACTTCGTGGGGCTCGGCCAGCAGAGCGGGCTCGACGCAGGCCGGCCGTTCTTCCCTGACGCGTACGCGCACACCGAAGACAAGGATCCCGGCGAGAAGATGCCGGACCATCGCGGCTACGTGAAGCTGCTGTTCTTTGTCATCCTCGGCTATTTCGGGCTCGCTCACGCGGTGTGGGTGGCGCAGACCGACGAGATTCGCGA
Organism: Bradymonadia bacterium; assembly: GCA_051276005.1. GTDB lineage: Bacteria > Myxococcota_A > Bradymonadia > UBA7976 > UBA1532 > JBNMOZ01. Next base: position 3,054 of record JBNMOZ010000048.1, read on the forward strand.
GATCGTGCAAGACATCCAAGAGAACAAGACTCGGCCCGCTTCGGCCGCGAAGCGAGAGCGCTGATGGCCAAGGGTAAAAGGAAGAAGAAGGGCGACGACGCCGCTTCACTCGGCGCGATTCGAGGATCGTACAAGAAGGCCGGCAAGGAGCTTGAGAAGGTCCTGCGCGGCAAAGAGGCGCTGTATCGCATCCCGTGGTTCGCCCTGGTCGGCGAACCCGATTGTGGCAAAGAGTTGCTGCTGCCCGAGAGCGGGCTCTCGGCGCGCCCCGGCTGCCCGAACACGTATGGCGTCGAGGGGCAACACGCCAACAAGTGGTGGTTCTTCTCTAACGCCGTGGTCATCGACTACGCGGGCGTCTATTTCACCGGAAACGACGAGAAGCTCGACGCCGACGAAGACGGGCCGGGCTTCTTTAGCCGCCTGTTTGGTCGCGGCAAGAAAGACTTCGCCGAGGGCGCCTGGAAGGCCAACCTCAAGCTTGGTCTGCGCGAAGTGCGCCGCCGCCGGCCGATCGACGGCATGATCGTGGCGGTCGACGCCCGCAGCCTCCTCGAGCGCGGCCCCGACGCGATCAGCCGCATCCAGCGTCGCGCCGAGACGGTCGCGGAGCGTATCCACGAGGCGCAGCACACCCTGGGCGTGCACTTTCCGACCTACGTGGTGCTCACCCATTGTGAGGCGATCCCGGGCTTTGAGGTCTTCGCGCAAGCGATGCCCCAGGCCATGCGCGATCAGATGTTTGGCTGGTCCTCGCCCTACGACACCGACACCAGCTATCAGCCGACCTGGGTCGACGAGGCGATGAACTCGGTGCACGAGGCGGTCAGCGTCACGCAGCTCGACCTGCTGCCGCATGTCGGCAAGCAGACCGACCGCGACGGCCTGTACTTGCTGCCCAAGCACATCAACGCCTTGCGCATCGCGCTCAAGGCGTACCTCGACCCGATCTTCAAGGCCACCAGCTACCGCCAGGCGCTCCCGCTGCGCGGGATCTATCTGACGGCGCAGGTCTCGGACGATCCCAACGCGAGCACGCCCGAGGCGTCGGCGCCTGAAGACTTGATGGCCGCCCTGATGGCCAACTCAGGCAGCGGCGCGGTGCCGGTCCCGACGGGTGATCCGCCCAAGCCGGCCTTCATTCGCCAGCTGCTGACGGAGAAGATCTTCCGTGAATCCGGGCTCACGCGCCTGGATGACGAGCAGAAGCGCAAGCTCAAGAAGAAGGTGCGCTGGTACCGCATCGCGGTGACGGTCGTGGCCATCATCGGGCTGGGGCTGATCCTGTATCAGCGGGCGGCGACGAGCACGCGCATCGAGCGGTTCACCAAAGTCAAAGAGATGCTCGACGACTACCGCAGCAAGATCCGCGTGGGGCAGACGGTCGACGGTGACGAAGGTCTCAAGACGCTCGAAGCGTTGGCAGAGCTCGACGTCAATGGCTTCGAGATCGCGACGGCCCCGACCTCATATTTCAACGACCTGACCGATGACACCAACGACGCGGTCGCCGACCTGCTCAAAGTGGGCGTGGCCAAGCCGCTGCGCACCGCGCTCGAAGAGCGGGCCGATGCCCTGCTGCCGCCCGCGCTTGCGGTCATCAAAGACGATGTTGATGGTGCACTTGAGGTCGTTCAGGGTCGCCGAACCGGCACCAGTCAAGCGAGCATGCGCGAGAGCCTGGGCCAGCTGAATCAGTTCGCCGAAAAGGTCGAAGAGCTGAACTCCAACTTCAAGCGCTACAACACCCACGACATCTCGGACCTGGCTCACCTCTTCAAGTATGTCACCGGTAAAGACATTTCGGACTCGTTCTCCAAGAATGATCGCCTCTACAAGATGGCGCTGTCGAAGAAGGACAACGAGATCTGGCCCGGCCTGAAGTTCGACCCATATCGGACGCGCGCCAAGGTCAAGCACGAGAAGATGGCGGTCACCTTCCAGGAAGACCTGTTCACTCAGAACCTACTGGCTGCCTCGCTGGGCAACCTGTCGGATCTGCTCGACTCGATCGAGCTGCGCCAGGCCGGCGAGAGCTACGCTGATCGGCTGCTGGCCATCGGCCGGGGCATCGACACCGTCGAGCAGCATATCGGTGGCGGCAAGGCCAAGTGGCTCTTGCCCGAGGTCTTCAAGCCGGGCGCGGCATACACCAAGCTGGTTGAGCGCCTCGACAAGGACGACGCCTTCCCCAAGGCCGACGACGCCGACGAGGGCAACGCGGTTGGTTTGGGCAGCCGGTTCCAGAAGGTCAACCAGCACCTCTTCGGCGACCTGCGCAACAAGGTCTGGGGCGCGGAGTCACGCTCGGGCAACTTCCGTTTGCTCGGTCAGCAAGACGGCAAGGTCGTGCTCAGTGACGACCTCGATCGCGTCAAGCGCCACGTCTCGCGCTACATGGCGCAGCCCTACGTGACCACCGAGGACCAGACCAAGTATCAGCTCGACGTTGCCCGCAAGGCGGGCCTGCGCGACGGCTGGAACGAGCCCCTGCTGCGTGAAATTCTCGACTGGAAGACCAAGTACGACGCCTACTCGAACACGCCCCGCGATGAGCTGCCGGGCGCGGTGAGCACTGCTCTGCATCAGGCCGCCAGCCGCGAGTTGCGCAACCGCATCGGGCTGGTGATGGAGTATGCGCGGCCGGCGAATAGCCTCGAAGCCGGCGACGCAAACGCCACTTGGACGCCGCAACGCAAGGACGCCCTCAAGGTTCGCATCCGCAACCTCAAGCAGGAGCACGCCCGCATCCTCGAGGTCATTGGCGTACTAGAAGACGTCAACCGCACGCTGAGCGAGCCGGCGAATCGTGAGCTGTTCAACGCCATGCGCGATGACGTCATCGGTCTGCTCTCGCAGGTCGACTCGATCCTCAAGACCGAGAAGCTCTACCAGATCAACCAGCAGGAGTTCTCCTGGTGGGAAGGCGACCTGACGCCCAACGTCGTCGCCTTCGGTGCCCGAGACAACAACGACCTGGTCGCGCGCCTCGAGGTCCAACGCACTACGATCCAAGGGCTCGCGACCGACTTCGCGCGCCCTCTCGACGAGGTCATCAACGCCATCGGTGAGCCGTTGACGAGCAACAGCTTGGTCAACCAGTGGAAGGAAATCCTCGGCGTCCTCGACGAGTACGACAAGAAGGTGCCGGGCAACTCCCTCGAGAAGATCGAGCGCTTCGTCGAGACCGACCTGGGCGATCTCAAGCTCGAGACCTGCCGTGAGCAGCTCAAGCCGATCACCAGCGACCGCAGCGGTAAGAACTACTTCGAAGCCCGCATGTACCGCATCGCGACCCAGATGCAGGCGCGGTGTGACCGCATCCTCAAGAAGGTCACCGTCGAGGGCTACCTGGAGCTGCAGCAGTTCTTCGAGAGCCGCATGCTGGGCAAGTTCCCGTTCTCGGGGCCCGACGTGCTGGCCGAGGTCGAGACCGGGGAGATCGTCGAGTTCTACAAGCTCTATGACAAGTACGCGCCGGCCTTTGAAGCGCTGATCAAGCCGAAGAACGGCCGCACCGCGCTGTTCGACAACGCAACAGCCGACGTGCAGCGCTTCCTGGCACAGGTCGACAAGGCGCGACGCCTGTTCAAAGACATGCTCAACGCTGAAGACGAGAACCCCGACTTGGTGCTCGACACGCAGCTCGACTTCCGCGTCAACCGCGACAACGAATTGGGCGGCAATCAGGTCATCGACTGGTTCTCGACGGTGGCCGATCAGCAGGTCAGCTTCCGCGACAACAAGCGCTCCACGCAGTGGCGCAGCAACGATCCTTTGGGCATGTGCTTCCGCTGGGCCCGCGACGCCGACTTCATCCCGGCCGCCAACCAGCGCAACGAGCAGCTGCGCGTCAATGGCCGCGAGGCCTGCTTCGTCTACTCAGGTCGCTGGGCGCTCCTGCGTATGCTGGTCGCTCACGCCACCACGCCGGCCGACCGTGGTCGTCGCTCGTTCTTGCGCCCGCACACGCTGCGCTTCGAGATCGAGACCAGCCTGGCCAGCAGCCGTGGCGGCGCTGGGGCCATCGCCCAGGACGCCCGGGTGTACACGCGCATTGGTATCTTGTTGCCGGGCGAAAAGTCGGCCTCGAAGCTGCCCGAGTTCCCGCGGCGCGCGCCAGAGATTCCCAAGCGCGTGCTGCAGAAACATCAAATTCTGTCCGATAAGAAGGGCAAATAGACATGGCGCGTACGCTCTCGGTAGACATGGCGGAGTTGTCTCGCCCGATCTCCGATTTGCTGCCTTCCGGCGAGTCGCTTCGGCGAAGCGGCGTCTATGACAAGATCAAGGAAGCGCGGCGAGCGGAGGATCCTAACCTCTCGCAGGGCGTCTGGGTCACGGACGTCAAGAAGGCTGACTGGGGCGAGTCTGAGAAGCTGTGCCTCGACATCCTACGCAGCAAGTCAAAGGACTTGCGCGTCGCCGGCTGGCTCACCGAGGCTTGGCTCAATCGCTATGGCGTCGAGGGGGCAACTGAAGGCCTGCGCGTTATCGACAGCCTGGTCACTCGGTTTTGGGACACGGTCTATCCGCTCCTCGACGAAGACGGCGATCTCGATGGCCGCATGGCGCCCATCGCCTGGCTCAACGACAAGCTGACCATACAGCTCAAGCGCACCGTGCTCACCGAGCCGCAAACGCAGGAACCCCAACTCCTGACGTGGCTCGATTGGGAGCGCGCGTCGATGTACGACCGCCAGAATCGCAAGCCCCCCGAGGGCGAGTCGAGTACGTCTGAGTTCATGAGCGCGGTGCTGCTTACGCCGTCGACGTTCTATCGCACTCGAGAGAAGCAGGTCGCCGACCTGCTCGCAGCGATCGACGCCCTCGAGTCGTCCGTCGACAAGCGCTGCGGTCAGCCCATGGCGGCGCTTTGGCAGTTCAAGGAGATGGCGCAGCAGCTTAAGGCGTTCATCACCCGCGCGCTCGATCAGAAGGGCGAAGATGAGCCCGATGTGGAAGACGCCGCAGAGTTGGGCATTGACGCTGCCGACGATCCGGGCAGCAAGGGCGTGCGTTTCGGTGCGATTCGTAACCGCGCCGACGCTTACCAGCGCCTCGCTGAGGCCGCGCAGTATTTGATCGCCAAGGAGCCCCACAGCCCCGTCCCGCACTTGATCCTGCGCGCCGTGTCCTGGGGCAACATGTCCTTCGGCGAGTTGGTCCAGGAGCTTGTCTCCGACCAGCGCGATGTGGGCCAGATTTTCCAGCTCCTGGGCATGACGCCCAAGGAGTAGGCGTCGCAGACCTTCGGGTCTGGCAGGGCCGAACGGCCCAAAATTCCTAGCGGGGGACAGCCTCGCGTCGACTGCGCCCCTTCGGCTGGGCGTCGTTGGCACCCAACCGATCGCCCTTTGGGCGATCCCTGAAGCCGAGTGGAGAGACGATGGCTGACAGCATTCAGCATAAGATCGGACGCAACCGCCCGCCGCGCGTCCAGATCACCTACGACGTCGAGATCGGCGACGCCATGGAGGTCAAAGAGTTGCCCTTCGTGGTCGGTCTCTTGGCTGACCTCGCTGGTCATTCCAAGCAGCCCCGACTCAAGGAGCGCAAGTTCGTTCAGGTTGACGGCGAGAACTTCGACGAGGTGCTCGGCAGCTACGCACCGTCGTTGAGCTTCACGGTCCCCAACAAGATCGACGACAAGAGCGAGCACATCCCGGTCGAGTTGACCTTCGACAAGATGGGCGATTTCGAGCCCATGGCGATCGTCAACAAGGTCGACAAGCTCCGCGAGACCTACGAGCAGCGCCAGCAGCTCAACTCGCTGCTCGCGAAGATCTTCGTCAACGACGACTTGGCCACCGCCATCAATGGCGTTATCCAGTCCTCCGCGACCGATGAAGATCTCAAGAAGGCGCTCGAGGCTCTCAAGTCCAAGCTCGCCTGATCGCGCTGCGATCTTGAGCTTTTTTGTTCGAACTGTTTGACGAGGCCTGCTCGCAGGCTCGAAAGGAAGATTACATGGCCGCTCCGAAGGCGAAGGCCAAAGCCGGCGCGCCGGCCGCTGCTGCAAGCAGCAACTTCATCGACTCGGTGATCGCCGAGACCAAGAGCGCGAACGCAAACGGAGAGCTCAGCGCTCTCCTTAACGCCGCGCTCACCGCTGGTCTCTCCGGTGACGAGAAGAAGAAGTCCATCAAGAACGCGATTCAGCTGATCGAGGATCAGGTCGCCAAGCTTGACCGGGCGCTGTCGTCGCAGTTGCAGCTCATCCTGCACAACCCCGACTTCCAGGCGCTCGAGGGCACTTGGCGCGGCATGAAGTACTTGGTCTCCAAGACCGAGACGGGCACGCACCTCAAGTTGCGCTGCCTGCATGCCAACAAGACTGAGCTGCTTCAGGACATCGAGAACGCTTCGGACTTCGACCAGTCCCGGCTGTTCAAGATGCTCTACGAGGAAGAGTACGGCACTTACGGCGGTAACCCCTATGGGTTGCTCGTCGGCGGTTACTCCTTCGGCAAGTCCAACGCCGACCTCGACCTGCTCATGGGTCTCAGTGACGTCGCTGCCGCCGCGCATGCGCCGTTCCTCGGGTCCGCGTCTGCCGATCTGTTTGGCCTCAAGGGATTCGATCGCCTCGGCGAGCCGCCCGATCTGGCCAAGCTGTTCGAGCAGAACATGGAGAAGTGGAACCAGTTCCGCTCCAAGGAAGAGTCCCGCTACGTCAGCCTGTGCATGCCCCGCGTGCTCATGCGTCAGCCGTACGGCGCCGCCAGCAACCCCATCGCAGGCTTTGCCTTCGAAGAGGACGTCGACGGTTCTGACAACAACAAGTACTGCTGGGGCAGCGCGGCATGGGCGCTCGGCGAGCGCATCACGTCGGCGTTTGCAATGCATCGCTGGTGTGGCGCCATCCGTGGCGCCGAGGGTGGCGGCTTGGTAGAGGGTCTGCACCTTCACAAGTTCCGCACCTCCGAAGGCGACATCGCGACGAAGATCCCCACCGAGGTGGCGATCACTGACCGTCGTGAAAAAGAGCTGGCCGACCTGGGCTTCACGTCGTTGGTGTTCTGCAAGAACACGAACTACGCGACGTTCTTCGGCGCGCCGACGTGCAACAAGCCCAAGACCTACGACACCGACTTCGCCAACGCGAACGCCCGGATTTCGGCGCAACTGCCGTACATCCTGAGCGCCTCGCGGTTCGCGCATTACCTCAAGGTGATTGCGCGCGACAAGGTCGGCTCGTTCATGACCCGCGACGAGGTGAGCAACTTCCTCAACCGCTGGATCATGCAGTACGTCATCGGCACCGATGACGCCGGGCATTCGCTCAAGGCGAAGTACCCGCTGCGCGAAGCTCGCGTGGATGTCACTGAGGTCCCCGGTAACCCGGGTGCGTACCGCGCGGTCGTTTATGTGCGGCCGCACTTCCAACTCGACGAGCTCAGCGCGTCGATCCGGTTGGTCGCCAGCTTGCCGCCGCCGGCTGGCTGATCCTGAGCGCTGCGGCGGTCGGGCCTTGGTCCGATCGTCTGCGGCGCGCAGTTTCAAGGGTGATCCACCGTGGCGTGCATTATCCGCTTCGCCCGACCTGGGTCGATGTGTATGATGGCCCTGGGTCGGTTGATTTCTTCCGACCCTGACGGCGCCATTGTCGTCGGTAGTGTAATCCAGCGGTGGTTTTCGCCACCGTAGCCGTAACCTAAATTTTGGGGAATTCCCCGAAACCAGAAGCAGGAGCCTCTCATGGCAGTAAATATGTTCGCCAAGTTCGTCGGCAATGACATTCAGTTCTCAAGCCTCATGAAGGGCTACGAGAACTGGTCCGAGGTGATCACGTGGAACCATTCGTTCCACCAGCCGACCAGCCCGGTCCGCTCGGCTTCCGCGTCGGGTACCATCGAGCAGGCGCATCACGCACCTTTCTCGTACACGATGACGATGGACAAGGGTTACACCGCGCTGCTGAAGGCTCTCTGGAGCGGCAAGCACTTCGACGAGTGGCACTTGGTCGCCAAGAACTCGTCCGGTGATGGTTCCGCTGCTTCGACGGCTGTCCCGTACCTGAAGATCGACATGAGCTCGGTGATCATCTCCGACCTGTCGGTCTCGGCTGGTCCCGGCGATATGCCCATGTTGGCCATTTCGCTCAACTACGCGGCGATCACCTACACGTACACCGTCGCCGACCCGCTCAAGGGCACGACGAGCGCGGCGCTGCCGGTCAAGCACGACATCACCACCAACGAAATCAGCTGATTTCGTTTTGCGCCCGAGGGTTACCTCGCCGGCGCCTCCCACCCAGCTGTCCGCTCAACGGATCGCTCGCCGCTTAGGCGGCACTCCTCTTTCGCACTGCATCCAAGACGGATTCTCCGACGGTGCATCCCTATATTTGACGACTGCCATCGACCCGGATGCGCCGATTTTGTCGCTCTGCCGTCGCTTATCCGGCGAGGCGCGATGAAGAGGTACAGCCGGCACGTCCTTGGCCTTTACAGATCAGGCACGCGTAACCCAGACTGGCGATCTACCATCTACTCGGGTCGGCACTTCTTCCATGGCGGATCGCAAACGCAGTATTCGCGCGCCCCTGCTTGACCGTCTTATTGACGCCAACCCTGGGGGTCTGCCTGAGCGGCCACCAATGCGGGTGCTCAAGCGCAATGTGTTCGCCAAGTCGGTCGTGCGCGATCTTGTTTGGTTGCTCAATACACGTTCCACGGCCCGCATATTGCCCGGAGGCGGCATGCGGCCGCATACCCAAACGGTCATCGACTATGGGGTCGAGGACTTCTCGCATCTGATGGCCGGCTCGTATGACGACCGTCAGCGGCTTGCGAAGTCGATTCGTAACGCGATCAAGCTCTACGAGCCTCGGCTAGAGGTGCATCGCCTTACCGTGGAGCCGATCGAGGGCCAGCACCTGAGCGCTGCAATTTTGTGCGAAGGATGGCTGGTTGCAGACGAGGTACGTGAGCCGGTGTCGTTCAACATGAAAATCAACACATCCGTGGGGAAGGTGGAGCTGGATGGCCGGTGAAGTCGACGACGCACTGCTCGATCGCTACCGCGAAGAGCTGGCCTTCTTTCGCCGCATGGGTGGGCGTTTTGCGCGCAAGCATCCACGCATCGCCAAACGTCTTGAGCTGAGCAGCGCAGAGAGCCCCGACCCGCATGTAGAGCGGCTGATCGAGTCTGTGGCCTTCTTGACCGCCCGCCTACAGATGGATCTTGAGGCCGAGTTGCCCGAGGTGACACGCGGCATCTTGGGCCAGCTCTACCCGCACTTCACGCAACCGGTGCCGTCGATGGCCATCGCCCGGATCACCCCGGACGATGGCGGGACGCTCACCGAAGCCGAGCTGATTCCGCGTCATACCAAGCTCTTCGTCGAGACGAGCTACCAGCGCCGCACGTGCCGGTTTCGTACGTGCTTCCCGGTGATGATGTGGCCGCTGAAGGTGACGGGCGCGCGCTTTGAGACGCCCAACGTCTATCAGTTTCTCAACGTGCCGCGCTTCGCGGGTGTGCGTGAAGTTCTGCGGCTCGACATCGAGGTCAGCCACGACAAGGTCGACCTCCAACAGCTCAACCCCGAGTCGCTGCGTTTCTACCTCAACGGTGAGGACGTGCTCGTCGGTGGCCTGTACGAGCTGCTGACCGGCTGCTTGCACGGCGTGGTCTCGATGCCCAATGGCACTCCGCCCGCCCGCGGTGTCATTCCGCCGATGGGCACCGTGCGCGCTGTCGGTCTTGAGGAAGAAGTGCTGCCCACCGCAGCGCATGGTCTGCCGGGCTTCAGTCTGCTGCAGGAGTACTTCTCGCTGCCCGAGAAGTTCCTCTTCCTCAACGTCGAAGGCATTCGGCCGCAAGGCGCCAAGGCAGGGATGAGCTTGCTCTTCCTGCTCACGGAGAGTCCGCGCAAGCGCCTGTCGGTGCGCCCGGAGTCGTTTGCGTTGGGTTGTACCCCGGTGGTCAATCTGTTCGACCAGGTCTCCGAGCCGGTGCATGTGACCGGTCACGCGACCGAGTACCTCGTCGTGCCGGACGCCCGCTGGGAGCGCACCACTGAGATTCACTCGATTCGTGGGGTCACGCCCAGCCTGACGCTCGAAGAGGACATCCCCGTCTACGAGCCCATCTACGGCAACCGGCACCCGCTTGTGAAGAACGTGGTGCACTGGAAGGCCAACCGCCGTCCCTGCCGCGATGTCGACACCCCCGGTGCAGACATCTGGATGTCGTTCGTCGACCAGCGCCTCAAGTACAAGGTGCCCGAGCACGAGACGCTGCGCGTGCATTGCGTGTGCACCAACCGCGACCTGCCGACCTTCGTCGACCAGGGCGAGCGGATGCACATCGAAGATGGGCCGCACGCCGAGGTGCGCCTGCTCACGCGTCCCACTGCGCCGATGACGCCGCCTATGCAGGGCGATTCGCTCTGGCGGCTCATCTCGCATGTCGCGCTGAGCCACTCGGGCCTGCCCGACAAGCCCAGCGCGCTGGCCGATGCGCTGCGCGAGCAGCTGCGGGTCTATCAGTTCACCACCAACCACACCCTCGAGGCGCAGCTGCAGGCCATCACCAACGTCACCAAAGAGACGGTGGCGTTGCGCGCTGACAAGAATCAGTGGCGTGGCTTCGTGCGGGTGCAGCGCATCACCGTGACGATCGACGAGGAACGCTTCGCGGGTATCAGCCCCGTGGTGTTCGGCGCCGTCTTGCGCCAGTATTTCGGGACGCATGCGTCCATCAACGTGTTCACCCAGTTGGCGCTGGCTTCCAAGCAACGCGAAGGCATCTGGCATCTATGGCCTCCGATGATTCCCGAGACCAACTCCGGGCATTCCTAGACCCGGTCTGGAAGACAAGCTTCTTCCAGACGGTCAAGCTCATCGAGTTGATGATGCGTCGCGAGCGCGAGGCGCGCGGCGATCGCGATCCCACGCAGACGCCCGGCGGCTTCGACGATCCCGAAGCTGAGCCGTTGGAGTTCAAGACCAACGTGGGCCTGCGGTTCGCGCCGACAGATCTGACGTCTGTCGATCTCGACTCAGAGATGCCATCGCTGACGGTGGAGTTCATGACCCTCGCGGGCGTGCGCGGTCCGCTGCCGCTGCATTACGCCCAGTTGGTTCGAGAGCGTAATCGGCGCGGCGATACGGGGCTGCAAGACTTCCTCGACATCTTCGCGCATCGCCTCATCTCGCTGCTGTGGCGCATCCGACAGAAGTTTCGGCCCGGTCTGCATGCCGGCGAAATGGCCGATCACGACCTGACCCGCTACCTGATGGCGTTCTCGGGCCTGCTCGGCGAGAAGACCACGGCGATCTTCGACGACTACGCGGGCGACTACGATCCCGAGGGCGATGACCAGCACATCTATGCGCAGGATCTCGCCTACTATTCGGGCCTCTTCTGGCAGCACGATCGCTCGATGGAGGGGCTTGAGCGCATCCTGAGCCATGCATTTGGCTTCCCGGTGCACGGCCGGTCTTGCCAGGGCGAGTGGATCGAACTCGAAGACGACGCGCGCACGGCGCTGACCACCCGCCTGGGCCATAACTTGCTGGGCGTCTCGGCGATCGCTGGCCGGCGGGTCTGGGATGCGCAGGCCGGGTTTGCGATCGATATTGGTCCGGTCGACTGGCAGACCTTCCTCGATCTGCTGCCGATCGGGCGGCGGTACAATGCCGTGCATCGCCTGGTCAATTTCTATTCGCGCGGCGCGTTCAACTTCAGCTTCAACATCGCCGTGGTCGCTGAAGAGATTCACGACGCACGACCCGGACTGTCGACGGAGCCGTTCGGTCCACGCCTGGGCTGGACCTCGTGGTTGACGACGGCGCCGTTGACCGGTGCGGCGAGCTCGGTCCGGGTCAGTGGCGGCACCCACGCGATGGACGATCAGGTGGCGCCGGCGCCGCTCTCCGAGGCGCCGCTGGCAGATGGCCCATGATCTCAAGGCGCTGCTCGCGGTCCTGAATCCGACCTGTCGGCAAGCCCTCGAAGACGCGGCGGCGATGTGCGTGGAGTGGGGCCACCACACCATCGAGATCGAGCACCTGCTGGTGCGCTTGCTCAAGCGCCGCAACACCGATCTGCGCCGTCTGCTCCGCCACTTCGATCTCAAGCCCGCCGTGCTCGAAGAGGAGCTCAAAGACGGGATGTCGAAGTTTCGCGGCGGCAACAAGCGCGTGCCGACGTTTTCGGAACGCATCCCGCTGCTCCTGCGCGAGGCTTGGCTGTTTGCCTCGCTCGATCTGCGCAGCCACCGGGTGCGCTCGGGTGCGATCCTCATGGCGGTGCGCACGGGTGAGGGCATCCGCGATCTCATCGTGCAGAGCGCGCCGAGCCTGCGCCGCATCGACATCGATCGACTGCGTAACGAGATGCCCGACCTCATCGTCGACAGCATTGAAGCGGCCAGCGCCGCAGCCGGCCCACACAGCGCGCCGCCGGGCCTGACCGCACCCCAGGTGGCGACGTTTCGGGCTGAAGCGCTCGACCAGTACACCCACGATCTGACGGCTCGGGCGCGGGCCGGCAAGATCGATCCGATCGTGGGCCGCGACTCTGAGATTCGACAGCTGGTCGACATCCTCACGCGGCGCCGCCAGAACAACCCGATGATCGTGGGCGAAGCGGGTGTGGGCAAGACGGCGGTGGTTGAAGGGCTGGCGCTGAGCATCGCCCAGCAGCACGTACCGCCGGCGTTGCGCGACGTGTCTGTGCGCCAGCTCGACCTGACCCTGCTGCAGGCGGGCGCGAGCCTGCAGGGCGAGTTCGAGAAGCGACTCAAGGCCGTCATCTCAGACGTGGGCCGCGCAGTGGCGCCGGTGATCCTGTTCATTGACGAGGCCCACACGCTCATCGGTGCAGGGGGCGCGGCGGGCCACTCCGACGCGGCGAACCTGCTCAAGCCGGCCCTGGCGCGCGGCGAGCTGCGCACCATCGCGGCGACCACCTGGCAGGAGTACAAGCAGCACATCGAGCCCGACCCGGCGCTGGCGCGGCGCTTTCAGACCGTCAAGGTCGCCGAACCCGATACGCAGACGGCGATCACGATGCTGCGGGGCGTCGCCACGCGGCTTGAGGCCCACCATCATGTGCGCATTCGCGAGGACGCGATCCACGACGCGGTGAAGCTCTCGCAGCGCTACATGACCGGCCGCCGGCTGCCCGACAAGGCCCTGGGTCTGCTCGACACCGCGGCCGCCCGGGTCGCCATCGGTCAGCGCGGCACCCCGGGCGCGGTGCAAGATGCGGTCGCCGCAGTCGCGCGACTCGACGAAGAGGTCGCCCGCCTGGAGCGGGAGCAAGACACCCACGCCGATCATCGCACGCGCCTCGCGATGCTGCTCGAAGAGCTCGACGCCGCGCGGCGCGCGCAGACGGAGCTTGAGAGTCGGTGGGAGGCCGAGCGCACCAAGGTCGAGCACATTCGTGAGCTCGAGTACCGCCTGTCGACGCGCGCGGCGAAGCCCGAAGAGACCCGCAAGGCGCTCATTCGCGAGCGTGAGGGCCTGGAGTTGCTGCAGGGCGGCGCGCCGATGGTGCCCCTCGACGTCGACGGTCGCATCATCGCCGAGGTCGTCAGCAGCTGGACCGGGGTGCCCGTCGGGCGCATGCTCACCGACGAGGCCGACGGCCTGCTGCGCTTGCCTGAGCTGCTGGGCGCCCGCGTCGTGGGCCAATCTGAAGCGCTCGACGTCATCGCGCACCGCATGCGCACTTCGCGCGCCGGCCTGGTCGATCCCGACAAGCCGGTGGGCGTGTTCTTGCTCGTCGGCCCCAGCGGCGTGGGCAAGACCGAGACGGGCGCTGCGCTCGCGGATGCGCTCTATGGCGGCGCCGACGACATGATCGTCGTCAACCTCTCGGAGTATCAGGAGGCGCACTCTGTCGCCCAGCTCAAGGGCGCGCCCCCTGGATACGTGGGCTATGCGCGCGGTGGGGTGCTCACCGAGGCGGTGCGGCGGCGGCCCTACTCGGTCGTGCTGCTCGACGAGGTCGAGAAGGCGCACCCCGACGTGCTCGAGGTGTTCTTCCAGGTCTTCGAC
>JBNMOZ010000049.1:0-16993 GCA_051276005.1 Bradymonadia bacterium
GGGCACGAACGTCGAGTTGGGCAAGAAGTTGCTCGCAGAGAGCGGGCTCGCTTTGATGCCCGCCGACGACATGGCCGACGGTGCACGCAAGATCATCGCCGCAGTGCAGGGCAGCTCTCATCAGAGCGGGAACTAGGGGACTGGCATGGCAATCTGGGTTGATTCGAACACCAAGCTGATCTGCCAGGGCATCACCGGTAAGACCGGGGCCTTCCACAGCAAACAGGCGATGGAATACGGCACGAACATGGTCGCCGGGGTCACCCCCGGCAAGGGTGGGCAGGTCTTCAACGAGACCATCCCCATCTACAACACCATGGCAGAGGCCGTGAAAGAGACCGGCGCCAACGCCTCGGTCATCTACGTGCCGCCGCCGTTCGCGGCCGACGCGATCCTCGAAGCGGTCGCCGCTGAGGTCGAGTTGATCGTGGCCATCACCGAGGGCATCCCGGTCATGGACATGCTCAAGGTCCGCGCCGCGATGAAGGGCAGCAAGTCGCGCCTCATCGGCCCCAACTGCCCCGGCATCATCAGCCCGGGCAGCTGCAAGATCGGCATCATGCCCGGTCACATCCACTTGACCGGCCGCATCGGTGTGGTCAGCAAGTCGGGCACGCTCACCTATGAGGCCGTCGGCCAGCTCACCGCGCTCGGCATCGGCCAGAGCACCTGCGTGGGCATCGGCGGCGATCCGCTCAACGGCACCGACTTCATCGACGTGCTCAACGCCTTCAACAACGATCCTGACACCGACGCGGTGATCATGATCGGTGAAATTGGCGGCAACGCCGAGGAAGAGGCGGCCGAGTGGGTCAAGGCCAACATGACCAAGCCGGTCGTGGGCTTCATCGCCGGCGTCACGGCGCCTCCCGGGCGTCGCATGGGCCACGCGGGCGCCATCATCAGTGGCGGCAAGGGCACCGCGGCGGGCAAGATCGCTGCGATGCAGGCCGCGGGCATCGCGGTCGCGCCGACCCCCGCTGACATGGGCACCGTGTTGAAGCAAGCGATCAGCTGATCGCTCGCTGGCGGGCGGCGCGGCGGCCTGATTGGTCGCCCGCTGTGCGCCCCTACCGAAGCCCAGCGCGTCCGCGCATGGCTCTATGCGCCGCAGGCTCCCAGACGGCTTGGCCTCTACTTCTTCAGTAACGCTGCGAACCCCGCCTTAAGGCGCAGATGTGGCCTCTGGCCGATCTGCGTATACCCGTCGATCGCGGTCGAATACGCCGCCTCCAACCGCTCCAAATCCTTCGCCAGGGTGCGCACCGGCTTCATGCCGCTGGAGCGAAACCGACAGCGCGCGCTCAACTTGGTCATGTCGCGCTGCCATTTGGTGGCGAAGGCGTGCCATTGCGCTTTGGCGTCTGCGGGCGCGGGCGCGCTGGCGAACGCACCGTCGCCGCGGGTCTTCAGCGTTTTGTAGAGCCCACGCAGCTCTTGCGTGCACTGCTGGCCGGCTTCGGTGTCGGGGCGGGCGTCAGCGGGCACTTGGGCCTCTGCCTCGGCGCCATCGAACAGGACGTACAGCGTGACCTGCACCGAGATGCTCGACATGAGCGCGACGAAGAAGAGCGCGTAGAGGGCTGTGTATGCCTTGCGGATCGGGCCGCGCTTGGGGCGCTCGGGTCGGTTGCTCGGGGGCGCCGCCTCGTCGGTCAAGACTTGATCAACGTCAGGGCCGGCCGGGTGCTTGGGGCCGGAGCCTCTTCGGTGACCGGCTCCGGGGCGACAGACTGAGGGGCGGCGGAGTCGAGATCAGCGTCACGACGCGCCATCTCGAGCCCGGCGATCAGCTCGGGCGGCACGCTCTCGGGATAAAAGACGTGCGTGTCATCGACATAGCTCTTCACGCTGAATACGGCCATCCAGGGCACCACGCATAGATAGCGATCGCCGCCGAACGACAGGCTCGCGCGAATCTCGAGCGGGCCGACCTCCATGACGGGCAGGGCAAACCGGCGACTCAGCGCCAAGCCCACGGCCATCTCGTCACGCAGGTGCTCGGGCAGATCGGCGCCCGGATGGCGCGGCGTGAGTTGGACGAGCACCTTGCCGGCGTCGAGCATCTCGAGCAGCTGCGCGCGGCGGGCTCGCTCCTCGGGTGTGGGGAATCGTGCTGCGGTCATCATCCCTCCTCTGGGTCGTCGATCTCGGAATGTACGCGCGGCGCGCGCGGTCCACTCATCCGCTCCACGCTGTAGCAGGGCCTATCATACCGGACCCCATGTGGGCAAAGCGTGCGGTGATCCGACGCGCCGATCCCGCTGGCCGATGGGGGCGATTCGTGCTAATCGAAAGCCTTGAATAATCCGTACTTGCCGGGACAAATGACGCCTCGATTTGCGCTTCTGCTGCTGCTCACCTGGCTGGTCGGCTACGTCGGTTCTGCGGCGGCTCAAACGCCTGCTGCGCCGCCGAGTTCGCCCGCTGCGCCAGCAAAGGCGGCGGTTGTCGAAGACCCGTCGATCGCCCTGCATACCACCATCGGTTCGGCTGACCGCCTGACGAGCCTGTGGTCGTTGCGGCGCACCCGCTTGGCAAATGGAGATGTAGAGTCGGCGGCCGAGACGCTTAGCCGAATCGACAGCGTGAAGCGCGACTGCGGCATTGAGCGCCTCGATGCGCTGGCGGTGTCGCTGATTCGCGAGGCCGAAGTGGCCGCCGCGCAGGGCAAACCTGACGTCGCCCGTGACCGCCTGGCCTCAGCGCAGCTTGTCGCGCCCGGGTTGCCCGGCATTGATGACGCCCGAGCGCGCATCGCGTTGGATCTTCAGCCGTGGGCGATCCATCGCTGGCTGCAGTACAAGGTGCGCGGGGTGTTTTCGGCCCTCGACGACTTCCAATATCGCGCGCTGCTGCTCGCCGATGGCGTGCTGATCGTGCTCATCATCCTGGTCGGGGTGGGCCTGCTCTTCCTGCTCGGTCAAATGCTGCGGTATGGCGCCAACCTCTACTACGACCTGGGGGCGGCGTTTCCCAAGGTGATGCGCGTGGCGCTCATCGCGGCCGGTGGGCTGTTGCTGTTTCTGCCGTTCTACTTTGGCTTCGGCCCGCTCGTCGTCTTGTTCCCCCTTGCAGTGCTCATCTGGCCCTACCAATCCACGCAGGAGCGCGTGATCGCATTGTTCTTTGTGAGCTTCTTGGGCGCCGCGCCCTGGATGCTGCGCATGGGCGATCGCCTCACCGAGGCGGGCACGGGCGTCACGCAGGCCCTGCATGCGCTGTCCATCGATCCCGGTGACGCGCATGCCTTCCGGGTGGTCAAGCGCACCGTGCTCGAGAGCCCCCGCGATTGGCACGCGCAGGCGGTGCTGGGTATGGCGTACAAGCGCCGGGGCGACGTCCCGCGTGCGCTCGAAATGCTCAGGCGGGCGGCCGGGGCGGCCGAGGGCGCTGCCGCTGGATCGGTCCAGAACAATCTGGGCAACGCCTTCTTTGCCGCCGGCCGGGCGGCCGACGCAGAGCAGGCTTATCAAGCCGCACAGCAAGCGAACCCGACGGCCGCTGAACCACACTTCAACCTGCATCGTTTGTTTCGCCGGATGGCGCGCAAGCAGCAAGCGGCCGCGGCATTGCGCGCAGCCAGCCAGCTTGACGCCGAGGCGGTCGCGCGGTGGAACCAAGACGATGACCTGAGCCTGAACCGGTACGTCGTCGATATGCGCCTGCCAGCAAACTTGCTGACCCGGCGAGCGTTTACGGACTTGCTCGCGCCCACGCCACTTGCCACGCGGGCCTGGGTGCTCATCGCGGGGCCGCTCCCCGAGTTGACCGCGCCGATCGGCGCATCCGCGACGCTGCTCGCCTATCTACTGCTCTTGAGCATGCGCCGCCGATTGCGCCTGACCTGGCCCTGTGCGCGCACCGGCCGACCGGTCCAGGTCTTCATGGTCCACGGCCGGCCAGACGCGACCTACGACAATGAGTATGTCGCTGTCTTCGTGCACAACACCCCCAGCGATCGGCGCGATCGGTTTGCGCTCGAGGCGCGAATGGCCCGGTTTGCATCGGTCAAACGATGGGTGACGCGGACGTGTGGGGTGGTGCCGGGGTTGGTTGGCATGGTGCGTGGCCGCCCCATCTGGGGTGCGCTCATGGCGGGCGCGGCGCTCTTGCTGATGCTGCGCCTGTTGATGCCCGAAGGCGTCCTCCTCGAACCCGTCACGCTCACGCAGAGCGGCAGCCACTGGTTTGTGATGGCGCTGCTTGGGCTCGTCTGGGCGTACAGCATGTTCAAGGCCTGGCGCATGTCCGAGGAGCTTGCCTGATGGCGCTGCAGGGATCCCTCGCCGGGATGGGCATTGCCGAGATCTTGCAACTGGCCGGGGTGCAGCAGAAGACCGGCGTTCTGCATGTCAATCACGAAGCCGACGGCACCGCGCTCGACATCCTGATGGTCGGCGGCCGCATCGTTGGGTGTCGGTCTGATCGACCTGAGCGGCGTGAGCTGCTCGGACAACGGCTGCTCGCCGCCCGCGCGATCTCCAAGGAGCAGTTGGCCAAGGCGATCAAGCGCAGCAAGAAGGGCGACGTCCTGATTGGGGAGGCGCTGGTCGAAGCGGAGGCCATCGACAAGGCTGCGCGCGATCACTTCGTGATGTTGCAGCTGCGTGAGCGTCTGTGCGGCATCTTCGAGTGGACCCGCGGCGACTACCGCTTCGAGAACAAGGAGCGCGGCTTCACCCGCGCGACCCGGCCGACTCTCTCGGCAGAAGCCATCCTGATGGACGGCTTCCGCATGATGGACGAGTGGCCGCTCATCCGGAGCAAGATTGGCAACTTGAGCGAGGTCTTCAAGATCTTGCGCAGCCCCGAGGACGGGGAGTCGGACGCCGAGGCGCTCGAGCGGGTGCTCGACGACGCCTTCAGCGAGTTCGTCGGCGACGAGGACGACTTTGGCGAAGCGGCCGGGGGCCTGGGGCGCAACGAGCGCACCGTCTTCGATCTGGTCGACAGCAAGGCCACGGTGCAGCACATCGTCGACTTGAGCCGGCTGGGCGAGTTCGAAGCCTGCAAGGCGCTCGTCAGCCTGCAAGCCGATGGCTATATCGGGCCTCTCAACCCGCGCCGTCGGGCACGGCGTCGTCGGGGGCGCCGACAAGGCCCATTGGCCCTCATCGGGCAGGTGCTGCTCAACCTCGTTGTGCTGGGCGTCATCGTCGGGGCGGTGATGCTGCTGCCGTCCACCCAGATCAAGCTCGACGCGAACGCCGCCGCGGTCGCGTCTGAGACAGCCCAGCGCCTGCACACCAACCGGATCATCGCCATCGGCATGGCCCTCGACGTGTTTCGCTTCGAGCATGGGGTCTATCCCGAGGCGCTTGAAGAGCTTGTACAGACCGGCTTGATCGACGTGGCCATGCTCGACGATACTTCTGGTTTGCGCTACATCAGCGTGGGCACCGATTACGACCTGAGGTAGAGGGAGAGCAGTGGCGGATTCAGACGCGCGAGAAGCCCTGACGGTGGACGTGCCCGAAGGCCGCGTGGTGATCGCGCCACTCTTCGGGCCGCAGGACACCCATCGACGATTTTTGGAGAAGCGACTCGACGTGCGCATCAAGGCGCGCGGCGAGCGGATCTCGATCACTGGCAAGGCGCCGCGGGTTCGATTCGCCAAGCGCGCTATCGACGAGTTGATCGCGCTCATCAAGAGCGGCGCGGCGGTGTTCTTACAAGACGTCGAGCAGGCGATCGTCCTGCTCGAGGCCGATACCACGGTCCAACTTGACCAGTTGCACGGCCGACCCGTGCTGGCGACGCATGATCGTCGCGGGGTGACCCCCAAGAGCCCCAACCAGGCGGCCTATCTCGATGCCATCGCTGAGAACGACCTTGTCTTTGGCGTCGGTCCGGCCGGCACCGGCAAGACCTATCTGGCGATGGCGGCGGCGGTGGCTGCGCTCAAGCGCCGCGAAGTCGAGCGCATCATTCTGGCCCGGCCAGCGGTCGAAGCGGGAGAAAGACTGGGCTTTTTGCCCGGCTCACTGATCGAGAAGGTCAACCCGTACCTTCGTCCGCTGTACGACGCCCTCTTCGAGTTCTTGGGGGTGGAGCAGGCGACGCGGCTCATCGAGCAGCGGTCCGTCGAGGTTGCACCGCTGGCGTTTATGCGCGGGCGTACGCTCAACCGGGCGTTTGTGGTGCTCGACGAGGCCCAGAACACCACCCGTGAGCAGATGAAGATGTTTCTGACGCGGCTCGGAAACGATTCGCGCGCCGTCATCACGGGCGACATCACGCAGGTCGACCTGCCCCGCAATCAGGGGTCGGGGTTGGCACATGCCATCAAACTGCTCAAGGGCATCGACGGCATCGCGATCGTCAGGCTGACCCGCGTCGACGTCGTGCGCCATCCCTTGGTCCGCGCGATCGTGCAGGCCTACGAAGAGGCCAGCGAGGCGCTCAACGCCCGCAAAGACGCCGAGCGTCTGGGTCGCAAGGACAACCGCCGCGAAGACAGCCGGCGTGAGACCGATCGTCGCGATGACCGCCGCGATGACGACCGCCGCGATGACGACGGCCACGACGACGGCCGCGAATGATCTGCCTCATTCAGCGATCCAGCGTGCGGGGGCAGGTCGTCGCCTCAACCCTGCGGCGGCGGGCTGAGAAGCTGCTGCGTCTCATCGATCGACCCGATGATGAGCTCGTCATTGTGCTGACCGATGACGACGAGGTGCAGGCGCTCAACCGCGACTATCGCCACAAGGATGCCCCGACGGACGTGTTGAGCTTCTCGCAATCCGAGGGCGAGGCGATGCCGATGCCGCCGGGCATGCCGGTGCCTTTGGGCGATGTGATCATCAGTATGCCCACTGCCGCGCGGCAGTCGAAGGACGGTGCGTTGCCGCGCGTCAAGGCGGTCATCGGCGACGCCTGGTCGCTCGCCGATGAGGTGACCTTCTTGATGCTGCACGGCACCTTGCATCTCATTGGGCTCGATCATATCGAGGCCGACGATGCGGTGGTGATGGAGGCACGCGAGGCGGCATTGCTGCCGCAACTGCTCAACCGAGCGCGTCCAGCGCCTGTTTGAGCCGTTGGGGGCTGACCGGCCGCCCATTCGCGTGCAGTCGATCGATCCCAAAGCCATGTTCGGCGGCCAGATCCGCGAGCGCATCGAGCCGCGCCGCAGGCACCTTTCGGCCGACCGAGCACAAGTCGACCCGCCCAGACATGCCCAACAGCATCGGCTCCGCATAGCACGCGAAGATGTGCCGACGTTGGCGTGTGACCGTGCCGTAGGCGCTCTGCCAGACGCCGCCGCCCAGGCGACGCGGCAGCCGGACGTATTCTCCGTCGAGGATCAGCACGTCGGCGCGGGGCTGGTCGCGCTGCACGTCCAGCGGTTCGGCCACGTCGATGATGAGCGCACCGGCCGGGAGCGCTGAGGCCTTGAGGCGGCCGCCGGTGCTCGACGCGGCGATCAGAAGTTGCCGTTGGGCGAAGATCGACGCTGCATTGGCCACCAACTGGGCGTCGCCGGGGCCTTGCGTGTTCAGCGCGTCGATGCGCCGGATCAGCGGTCGGGGTGGATTGGCGCTGACGACCCGCACGCGTTCACCTGCCAGGACGCAGGCCTCGAGGATTGCGCTCGCGACAGGCCCAGGCGGGCCAAGTAGGCCGATCGGCGCCCGTTCGAGACCCTGTCGGCGCAGCACATTGAGCGTGTCGATCGCGGCCCACGCCGTCAGCCCGTTGCCGGTTGTGATGGGCACCGAGGCCTCGGCCGCGACGGCTTTGCCCTGGCCACCGATAACCGCTGCGACCGCGCCCAGCCCTACGACGCCGGCGCCCTCGGTGATGCAGAGGTTGACGGCTTCACCGACCGCGGCGACGCCGCCCGACTGGTCCGCTAACAGCTCCTCGGGCAACCAGGGGATGCCCACGAGCACGCCTTCGGCCCGGGCACCGAACGGATCCTGGACGGCGAGGCGCGCCAGGATCTGGGCGCCGGCTGTTCCACGATGTCCGCGCAGCATCGCGCCGTCACCGGCACGAAGACCGTAGAGCCGACGCTGCAGCGGGGTGAGGGGATGGACGATGAAGCCGAAGCGCATAGACGATCAGCCTTGCTTGGCGAGCGCAGCATGGGCTGCCGCTCTGGGCACCGGCTTGGGGCCGTAAGCGCCAGCCTGGAGAGACCGCCGGGGCAAACGACGCCGTCAGTCGACGGTCACGCCCTTCTCGGCGAGCAGGTTGACCACGATGTTCTGAAACGTCTTCACCCGGAACAGTCGCGGAATCTCGTTGGCCGTCAGGCCAGGCTTGAGCTCGCCAGCCGGCACCTCGGGCATGACCTCAGCGAGCTTGGCGAGCGCCTTGGGGGTCAGCACGCCATCGACCTCGTAGTCGGTGGGATCAAGGCCCTCTTGCGTCGCTTCCTGCACGCCGCCGCGAGGGATCTTGACGTCGAAGGCGCGCTCCAGCAAGAAGACGATCTCCAGCAGATCCAGTGACTCGGCGCCCAGATCGTCGAAGATCTTGGCGTCGGCGGTCACCTCGTCCTCGTCTAGATCCAGGGCTTCGATAAACGCGGCCTGTACCTTCTCGAAGACCTGATCCTGGGTCATGCTCTGCTCTCCTGAAATTGTGACGTGTAGTGGTCCGCGACGTTCTACGGATTGTATCGCCGCGATGGCCGTCGAATCCACCGCCTGGGACTCGACCGCTTCGCGGCCTTATGTTGCCCACCGTATTGGTCGGCAAACTCGCTCTCAACGCGGCAATCGTGACCGGTCGCCCTTGGCGAATCCAGTAGATTCTATTCAGTGGACCCGATAGCTTCGCTGCTCATGAATCATCTCCTACCCCAGGTCCTCATCATCGACGATGACGCCGAGATGCGCGGCTACTTCGAGATGGCGTTGGCGGTGCTCGACATCGAGGTGCGCGGCGAAGACGGCGCCGGCCCAATCGAGGGCGCACCGCGGGTCGCGTTTGTTGATCTGCTGCTCGCCGGCGGCGACGGTCTGGGCCACATCGAAGCGTTGATACGTGCTGGCAGCGTCGTCGTCGTCACCACCGGGTTGGCTGCTGACGCGCCGCTGGTCGAGGCGGCACGCGCCCTTGGGGTCCGACGCATACTGCACAAGCCTTTTAGTTTGAGTCGGCTGCGAGAGTTTGCGCGTTCAGCGTGGGCACAGGCCAGGGGAACCGCGGGCTGATACGTTCACCGCGCGTACTGTACCGCGCGCGTGCTGCGAATCACGGTCACCCGCACTTCATTGCCATCTGAGAAGTCTCGCGAGATGTGCGAAGCGATCTCGCGTGCCAGCCGATCGGCCTGTGCGTCGTTGAGGCGCGCGTTGTCGACGACGACGCGGACCTCGCGGCCGGCCTGGATGACGTGGCAGATCGTGACGCCCTCCATCTGCGAGATTGCGTCTTCCATGCGCTCGAGGCGCTTGACGTGGCTGGCCAGGGCCTCGCGGCGCGCGCCGGGGCGGGCTTCGGACAGCGTATTGGCCGCGCCCACCAATTGAGCCATGACCGAGCGCGCAGTGGGATCGCCCTGATTGGCGACCGCGAAGACGACCGCCTTGGTCTCTCCGTGCTTGCGGCACAGCTCAGCGCCGACCTGCGCCGAGGTGCCTTCGACCTGCTGGTCGAGGGACTTGCCGATGTCGTGCAGCAGACCGGCCCGACGCGCGGGGCGCGGATCGAGGCCAAGTTCAGCCGCCATCGCGCCGGCGAGAAAGCCAACCTCGATGCTGTGACGCAGCACGTTATGGCCGAACCCGGTGGCGAAGTGCAGGCGACCGAGCGCCTTGAGCAGATCGGGCCTCAGGTTCGAGATCTCAAGTTCGAGCGCTGCGTCGTCGCCGTACTTCTTGATCTGGGGCCCCATCTCCTTGCGGGTCCGCTCGACCACTTCCTCGATGCGGGCAGGGTGGATGCGGCCATCGGCGAGCAGCTTGATGAGCGCCAGCCGAGCGATCTCGCGGCGCACGGGGTTGAAGCCGCTGACCACGACGGCGCCGGGGGTGTCGTCAACGACCAGGTCGCAACCGGTCGCCGACTCGAAGGCGCGAATGTTTCGCCCTTCACGGCCGATGATGCGGCCCTTCATGTCGTCGCTGGCGAGGGCGACGGTGGCGACCGTGCGCTCGGCGACATGCTCGCTGGCGTAGCGTTGGATGGCGGCGCTGACGATCATGCACGCGCGCTCATCGGCCAGCGCCCGGGCCTCGTCTTCGACCGCGCGTACCTGCTCGATACCCTGGCGATGCGCGTCTTCGCGCACCTCGTCGAGCACGATGGCATGGGCCTCTTCGCGCGACAACTGCGCGGCCGCTTCAACGCGCTCTCGGGCTTCCTTCATCGAGCCTTCGAGGTCTTCCTCTTGGCGCGTCAGCTTCGACTCGCGCCGATTCAAGTCCTTCTCGCGCTTGCCCAGCTGGCTCTCGCGCCGCGAGATCTGCTTGTCGCGTCCGTCAACGTCATCTTCACGGCGACGAAGCCGATCCACCTGCGTATCGAGGGCTTGGCGGCGCTGCTCGACCTCGGACTGTACGCCTTTGCGGGCGGCCTCAGCGTCAGCACGTGCCTTCGCTTCGGTCTCGGCGCGGGCCTTGGTTACGGCTTCGTCCGATTCACGGCGCAGCGCGTCTAGAGCCTCTTGGTCTTTGCCGCGGAACATCGCTCGGGCCACGAATAGGCCGCAGACGATGCCGCCGACGGCTGCGAGGACGACGATCAGATAGTCCACTGGTTCACAACTTCCGGGTATGAGGTTTCTATCAGTCGACCGGTGATCGGTCGCAGGCCGGATCAGCGTGCCATCCCTGCGTCGTGACCACGCTGCGCACGGGCATATCCCAGGCGCGCAGCGGTACTTCGGTCACAAGCTGGCAGGCGAACGCGATCCCGACGCTGCGCACCGGGCGCCGAGCGAGAGTTCGATCATAATGACCACCGCCGAGGCCGATGCGGTGACCGTCGAGCGTGAAGCCGACGCCGGGCACCAACATCAGGTCGTGTGGCGAGAAGTCGGCCGCGGGGCCTTCGGGCACAGGGCAGCCCGCGTTGGATGTTCGCCACCGCCAGGGCACCACGAAGCTCAGCGGTGCGTCGGGCAGGGCGCGGGCGAACAGCACCTGCTTGCCGGCGTCGAGGGCGCGCTGCACGATCGCACCGACACCGACCTCGCCATCGAAGGCGCGGTACGCGAGCACGCGGTTGGCTTCAGCGAACCAGGGGTGGGCGCAGACGGTGGCGGCGATTTGACGCTCGGCAGCCTCGCGCTCAAGCCCGACGACGGCGCGTCGGGCTGCGCGCAAGCGGGCGCGCAATGAAGCTGGATCGACATCAGTGAGGCCGTGCGCACGCATGGCGCGCTCGGGCAGGCTCATGACACGGCCGCCCGAAGGGCTTCGATACGGTCGGCGAGCGCCGCTTTAATCTGGGCCAACTCTTCTTCAGTGCGCTTGAGTTCATCGGCGAGGGCGAGCGCCGCCAATAAAGCAGCGGCCACCGGACCCGCGCCCTGGTCGAGCGCAGGCTGGACCCGCGCCTCGATCGACGCCGCCAGACCCTCGACGTACTGCGTCTCTGCCGGTGACCGCACGGTCAGCGGCTGTCCGGCGATTTGGAGTCGATGGGTTCGCGGGCTCTTCAAGGTGGTATTTCCCGGCTGGCAGCGGAGTAAAATACCGGGAGGGTCCAATGATTGTCAACGCAAACGCTGAATGTTCCTGGGAACTTCGGCGCTTCGTTCGCGGAAGGATGTCAGGACCCCTTGACACCTGTCGCTTAGCTCGGGTATCACCCCGCAACCGACGGCTCTTGGGCTGTTAGCTCAATTGGTAGAGCAGTGGACTTTTAATCCATTGGTTCAGGGTTCAAGTCCCTGACGGCCCATAAATTCGAATCGCGCTTGTCCAAGCGCACCATGCGTCCGAACGCATGCTGGGTCCCCATCATCTAGTTTGGCCCAGGATACCGGCCTTTCAAGCCGGCGACGCGGGTTCAAATCCCGCTGGGGACGCCAACGCCTCGGAGTCTATGACTCCGGGGCGTTTTTTTTTTTCTTTCCGACAGGCTCGGGCAGGCCAGATGTACGATTGAATCGACCTTGAGCCTCGGTAGAATCCCGGTTGCTGCGCTGTCGGGCGCCGCTTACGGTGGCGCTGTTTCATCCTCGGAGCCGCTCGTGCTGCGTGCCGCCTTTATTGAATCCAAGCTGCGCCTGCTGGTCGGCGCTGGGGTGCTCGGCATCGCAGCGATAGATCTCGCCGGTGCGGGATCTACGCTGTGGAGTGCGGTTCTTCTGGGTTTGTTGGCGCCCTGGCTGGTGCTTGGGCGCGACGCCCGGCGGCTGCGCAGGGGGGTGCGTGACGGGCTGAGGCTGGCCCCGAATGGCGGGCGCTGGGTGCTCGCCGAGCTTGCGCCGCCGCTGTCATTGGTCGCGGTCGGTGCGCTGTTGGGTGCGGGTGGCAAGCCAGCTCCGGCGGTCTGCCTGTTTTGTTGGGGTGCGTGGCTCGTCACGCTCGCCGATGCGTTTGATCGGCGCAGTGCGCGGGCTGGAGCTGCCTGGCTGGCGGTCTTGATACCTGCGCTCGCGTTGCTGACGATGCCGCTCTGGCTCGCGGGTCTCTTCGGACAATCCGACTGGGCCCCGTGGCCGGCCACGTTGTCGGTTGGGCTGCATCCGGCGGGCATGGCCCTGGCCGGCGCTGGCAAGGCGGCCTTGCAGGATCCGATCTTCTATCGGTGGACGCTGAGCGGCGTCGTCGAAGCGCACCCGCTGAGCTGGTTGTATGGCGCTGCATTTTATATGGCGCTGGCTGCGCTGGCGGTCGGGGCGGCGATGCGCGCTGCCCGGCGTCCGGTTCAGGCGTTCGCGCATCGCGCGGGCCGCTGACTTTTCTCGTCGACTCTTTTCGAACTAGGAGGTTCTCATGCGTTGGATTTTCGCGACATGTCTTGCACTGGCCTTGCCGCTGACGGCCGGCGCTCAGGCCCCCCTCATCGAGCCGGCCCTGGGTGCGCAGGCCAAGAAGAGCGTCGACAAGGGCCTGAAGTTCTTGCGCTACAAGCAGGAAGAGACCGGCTCGTACGGCAAGCACGTCGGGCTGACGGCGATGGTGGTCATCGCCTTCACGAGCAGCCATCGGGAGTACAAGGGCAGCGAGGGGCCGTTTATCAGCCGCGCGGTGGAGTGGCTCGCCAAGCAGGCCCGCGCTGACGGCGCCATCACCGGCGACGGCACCCCGACCTACAACACGGCCCTGGCGATCATGGCCCTGCATGCCGTCGACAAGGTCAAGTACAAGGCGCTGATCGAGGCCGGTCAGAAGTTCTTGGTCAAGTTCCAGAGCGACGAGGACCACAACTACAAGAAGACTGACAAGTTCTACGGCGGCATCGGCTACGGCGGCGACGAGCGGCCCGACCTGTCGAACCTGCAGTACGCGCTCGAGGCGCTATCGAAGACCGACTTCGATCCCAAGAGCGACGTCTGGGCCAAGGCCGACGTGTTCATCTCGCGCTGCCAGAATCGCAGCGAGTCAAACGACCAGAAGTGGGCCGGTAACGACGGCGGCTTCATGTACGCCCCCGAGCAGAGCATGGCCGGCGGCACAGCAAGCTATGGGGCGATGACCTTCGCCGGCCTCAAGAGCCTGCTGTTCACCCAGGCCAAGAAGGACGATCCGCGCGTCAAGGCCGCCTGGTCGTGGGTCAGCAAGAACTACGACTTCGACCAGCACCCAGGCATGGGCACCACCGCCTATTTCTACTACTTGCAGACCGCCGCGGCGGCGCTGGAGGCCTTTGGCGAGAAGTTTGTGCCCGACGCGAAGGGCCGTAAGCACGCTTGGAGCAAGGATTTGGTCGTCAAGCTCATGGCTCAGCAGGCCGAAGATGGATCGTGGGTCAACAAGAACCCCAAGTATTGGGAGGGCAACCCGGTGCTGTCGACGGCGCGCGCGGTGACCACTCTCAGCCACGCCTTGCGCGCGGCGAACATCAAGTAGCATGCTCCCCGAATGCTATCCGCATTCCTCCTCGCAGCCCTGCTGCAGGGCCCATTCACGCAGAGCTCGGTCACGCAAGCCACCATCGGCGATGGGGGCAGCGTCGAGCTGACCCTGCAAAACGCCACTGTGCACGCGCAACTCGATGCCGTCGGCGGACTCGAACTCGCGGTTGACCCGCATGGATCGGCCACCGTCTACGTGCAATGTGCCGGCACTGCACCTGCGCTCAGCGTGCGTCACCGCGGCCAGACCGACACCTTCACCCCTCCGGTCATCGCCTTCCCTGAGGGTCCACCTGCCGTCTGGATCACCACCGCCCGACAGGGGCGCGCGGCCCTCGCGAAACGCCTGAGCGGCCTGCGCGGCCCAACCTCGGTGCTGGTCTTGACGCCCAAAGAGGTGCCGACGTGGTTTGGCGCGCTGCGGTTCGCCCCAATGATCATGATCGGCGCGTCGACCTGGGCAGAGCTGACCGACCTGCAACGCGCCGCGATCGGCCGCAGCGCAGCGAGCGGGGCGATCCTCGTGGTGAGCGCCGGAGAGGGCGCGGTGTCTGCAGACGCATTGGCCGGGTTGATCGACGTCCAACTCGGGCCGCTGATGCGGGTCGGCCCCGCGATGCTCACCGCGGTCAACGGGGCATCGACGCGCCGCGGGGTGCAGACGCCGGCCCCTCGCGTCATCGCCGACGGCAGCCCACTTGTGGCGCGCGCCGCGTATGGCCTCGGCGAAGTGCGCGTCGTGGGCGCCCGCCTCGTCGAGATCGGGACCGGCCCGGTCGGCGAAGCCGTGTTCGGACCGGCGCCCGACCGAATCGGACCCATCCTCGACTGGACGAGCGCACAAGCGGCGCTGGGCGAGCAGCGCGCCAGCCCCTTTGCGCCCTGGATCTGGTACGCGCTGCTGGCGCTCATTGCGTTGGCTATCCTGTCGCGCTGGGCCCCTCGAACAGCCGCGATCGGCGCGCTCGTCTGGGGCGTGGGCGCCCTCGCGCTGCCGCCGACGCGCGGTGCCTTGAGCGTTGAGGGGGGTCGATTCATCGCGATCCCGGCCGGGTCAGAGCATTTGATCGTCGGCACGGTCGACATGACGCTCGGTCGCGGTGGGGTTCACCGGCTTCGCGGGGGTCCAGCGGCGAGCCTCGACGACGCTCGACCGGGCGGAGCGTGCCGGGTCGCGCGCGGCGAGGGCGCGATGTGGATCGTTGAAGGCGCGCCCAATACGCGGCGCCGGCTCACCATCTTTGGCTTCGCCGCTGACGTGGCCGACGGCACGCCTGTCGACGCGGTGCCCCCCGGGCCCGGGCGGCTCGAGCGGCTGGCGCAGGGCGTGACCTCGGCGGTGCTGCGCGCTGACATCGCAACCGATCAGGCGTGGCGCTTCGTGCCCGCGCCTGATCCGCCCGTCAAGCCGATCGCCCTGGCCGCCGCGCCTGATCCGTGACCCGGCTCGTCGCCTGGGGTACGATACCCGCCCTCGCTTGGCTGTTCGGAGGTCCCCCATGCTCGAACTGATCGGCGTCGTGCTCGAAGGCGAAGGCCTCGGGCGCCTCGATCGATGCAGCTTCGAGGCACGGGCCGGTGAGGTCCTGGGCCTGATCGGGCGCACCGGTGCGGGCAAGACGGCCGCGTTGGCCATCGCGGCCGGGGCGCTCACGCCGGGTCGAGGGCGCATCCAGCTCGCGGGTCGCGACGTCAGCCGCCGCCCCGCGAAGCTGCGCGAGGCCTGCGCCTGGTGCCGCGAACGCCTCGATGGTCCCTTCGACATCACCGCAGCCGCCTGGCTCGACTGGTGGGGTCGGCTCGACGGCATCCCCGATCGCGCCGCGGCCATCAAGTCGGTCAGCGCCCGCTTCAAGCTCGACTTCGCGAACGTGCTCGTCGGCCACCTGTCCCGCGGTCAACGGCGTCGCCTGGCGCTGGCACGGGTCTGGGCGCGCCCCGCGAAGATCCGGCTGCTCGATGCCCCCAGCGATGGCCTTGATGGCAGCGGCTTGCGGCGCTTGACCCAGGCGATCCGAGAGTCGACCAGCGCGGGCGAGACCATCATCCTGGCCGACTCCACGCCGCACCTCGCCGTCGCCGTCTGCGATCGCGTCGTGTTGATGAAGCAGGGCACGGTGAAGGCCGAAGCGAGCCGATCAGACGCTGACTTCGGCGCCCAGATCGCCGGCGCGGCGGGCTGGGCCACGCAATGACGGCGCTGCTCGGTTTTTTGCGGCGTCAGGGGGCGGGGCTCTGGCCGCTCGCGCTGCTGTCAGCCCTCGCGTTGCCCGTGATGGTGCACTGCGCCGCGCTGCATCGCATGCATTGGACGCCGGGGCCGGCGGCCGAATTCTGGCGCAGCCTGGGGCCGACCCTCTGCGCGCTGTGGACGGCGTTGGGCACGCTGGCGCTGGCCGGCTGGGCCGCGGGCGCCCATGCCGGCAGCCACGGCCTGTCGTCGACTCGCCGTGCGCTGGCAGGTGCCCAGGTGGGTGTCCTCGGGTGGGCCGTTTGGTGCCTGGCGGCTGTGCCAGGGCTCGTCTGGGTCAGCCGGCTCGGCGTGCCTGATTTGGCGGGCGCTGCGGCGCTGAGCGTGGGCGTCCTGGGCGTCGTCGCGCTCCTCGCAGGGGCGATCGGCCGCGTGCAGCCCTTCGGTGGCGCGATCGCGGGGCTCCTCGGTGGCGGCGCGCTGCTCTGGGCGACGGCATGACGGCGGTTGAACACGTCCGCGATCGGCATCTGCGCGCCGGCGCCTTGCGGGTTGGCGCGGTCTTGCTCGGTGGCGTCGCGGTGCTGCTGGGCCTGGGCGCAGGCCTCTGGTCGCTTGCGCCGCTGGCGCTGCTCGCGGCTGTGCGGCGTCCAAGCGCGACCGATGCGGCAGATCGGCTCGATGCCCAGCTGGATCAGGATGGCGGGGTGCGCACCGCATGGGACCATCGCGCCGACGCGTCGCCGATGGCCATCGCGCAGCGGCGCCGCCTGACTGCGCGCCTGACAGACGACGCGGTGCAGGCGGCTTCGCCC
>JBNMOZ010000050.1:0-16892 GCA_051276005.1 Bradymonadia bacterium
GTTGCACGACGCGGCCTCAGTCGATAAAACCCCGCTCACCAACTGAGCGGGAGTAACTCAGTGGTAGAGTGCAACCTTGCCAAGGTTGAAGTCGCGAGTTCAAATCTCGTCTCCCGCTCCAAGGCCCCGACCACATGGTTGGGGCCTTTTTTATTCGGACCCCGTATCCTTGGCGTTCGCTCTGACGCCCTGGTCTTGGTCTGGCACGCGGCGCCAACCAAACGCGCCTTCGGTTCGCCCTGAGATGACAATCACTCACGTGCAACCCGACATCGCCTTTGCCCCCGCCGCTCAGCAGGTGTACAAAGAAGACGTGAGTAACCGAGACGCTGGCACCTATCTGTACGTTAAGGATGGCGCAGAACCGCGTTCAGCGTCTGTGCTGCCTGAGCGCGTCCTGCTCAAGCTCGATCCACCCCGGCCTGCAGAGCCCATCAGCCGTGTTCGCTTAGTGCGCCCCACGCTCCATGCGCAGCGCTGCGATCCGCATCTGAGCATGCTGCATTGCCCCGACTCAGCCCAGGCCGACGCCGTTCGCGCGGCCGCCGCCCCACTCGCTGAGATCGACGGGCCGCTCGTCATCACCGGGACGGCCGGCGCCCCTCGAGCCCGTATGGCCGTCGAGTTGACTGCGGCGCTGGTTGAGACCGGCGGGTTTGCCGCGATCATCGACGCGGGCGCCTCGGTGGCGCCGTCGCTTGGTATTGACCGCTTCGATGGGCTGCTGTCGCAGTTTGAACAGCGCACCCGTGACCCCGGCCGACCGCTCGAACTGCTCTACATCACATGGCGCTGTGGCCTCCTGCCCCTTGAGCTCGACCGCAAGGCCAGCTTCGAGGCGGTTGAAGCCGCATGCGAGGCAGCTGCATTGGGCTGCACACGCTGCGTGATCGTGGCGCCGCCGGTCGACGACCCGAGCTTCCGCCTCTTTGCGAGCCTGGGTACTGTGGTGCTGATCGCCACGCCCGCCGACCTGGCCTCGGGTCGCCTCGCGTCGGCGATCGCATCAGCCGCAGGCGCCAAGGTCGCGGGGGTGATCATCACCCACCTCGAGGCCGCCGCGCCGGCAGCTTCGGCCCACGATGAACCCGCCCAGGCCGAGTCGCTTGACGCGACTGCCGAGCCTGCTGCGCTCGATGCGGGCGTCGACCCTGGTGCGGCCGGTGATGCCCAACTCGACGCCCCCGCCGATGCCCAACTCGACGCCCCCGCCGATGCCCAACTCGACGCCCCCGCCGATGACCAACTCGAGAGCGCCTCGATCGCAGCGCATCCGCTGGTCAACGACGACGACGTCGACGCCCCCTCTGAGTCCACCGAAAAGGCCAACTGACCGAATCGCTCAGCAGCGTCAAATCGACGACAGCATTGGCGATTTCGGCGAAGCCTCTTTACACGGCCAGACCCCTCGCGTATCTTCCCGCTCCATTCGTACGGCTCCCCAGCTGTAAGTCCACCCATGGAGGGTGGACAGGTGTCCAAACTTGGGGAAATGGTCAATATTTAATGGATTACAACAGCGTCAGCATTGGCGATCTTCGCAACCGAACGGTCGTCTCCGAAGACACCGCGCCCGCAGCGAAGACCTACGACGGCGAGACGTTCGAACAACTGTTCGAGCAGTTTCAGGCCAACCAGAACTTCCGCGTAGGAGAGATCGTCAACGGTCGAGTTCTCTCGATCACCAAGGACTACGTTGTCGTCGATATCGGCTACAAGTCCGAGGGCCAGATCCCGCTCGCCGAGTTCCGCGATGCTGAAGGCCAGTTGACCGTAGAAGCCGGCGACCTCGTCGAGGTCTACGTCGACCAGGCTGAGGAGGACGACGCCCTCGTCGAGCTCTCCAAAGACAAGGCCGTCAAGCTCCGCATCTGGGAGCAGATCAGCATCGCGTGTGAGCGCGACCAGTTGGTCCACGGTAAGATCGTGGCGCGCGTCAAGGGCGGCTTGTCCGTCGACATTGGCGTCAAGGCCTTCCTGCCCGGCAGCCAGGTCGACATCCGCCCGATCCGCAACCTTGAGAAGTTCCTCGCACAGGAATTCGACTTCAAGGTCATCAAGTTCAACAAGCGCCGCGGCAACATCGTGCTGTCGCGTCGCGTCCTCCTCGAGAAGGAGCGCGCGCACCTCAAGTCGCAGACGCTCGACAACCTCGAAGAGGGCCGCGTGCTCAAGGGCACCGTCAAGAACATCACCGACTACGGCGCCTTCGTCGACCTCGGTGGTATCGACGGCCTGCTGCACATCACCGACATGTCCTGGGGCCGGGTCAACCACCCCTCCGAGATGGTTCAGGTCGGCGACGAGATCGAGGTCAAGGTCCTCAAGTTCAACAGCGAGACCGAGCGCGTCTCACTGGGCCTCAAGCAGATCTCCGAAGATCCGTGGATCCAGGCCGAGAGCAAGTACCAGGTCGGCGATCGCGTCTCTGGCAAGGTCGTCAGCCTCACCGATTACGGCGCCTTCGTCGAACTCGAAGAGGGCATCGAGGGTCTCATCCACATCTCCGAGATGAGCTGGACCCGCCGCGTCAAGCACCCCTCGCGCATGGTCGCGATTGGTGACGAGGTCGAAGCGATCGTTCTGGATATCGATTCCAAGAACAAGCGCATCAGCCTCGGCATGAAGCAGATTGAGCCGAACCCGTGGACTCTGCTCCACGAGCGGTACCCCGTCGGTACTCGCATTCTCGGCAAGATCCGCAACATCACCGACTTCGGTATCTTCATCGGTATCGAAGAGGGCATCGACGGCTTGGTCCACATCAGTGACCTGTCGTGGACCCAGAAGATCAAGCACCCCTCGGAGCTCTTCAAGAAGGGCGACGAGGTCGAGGCAGTGGTCCTCAACATCGACGTCGACAACGAGCGCTTCAGCCTGGGCATCAAGCAGCTGACCCCCGATGTTTGGGAGTACGAGATTCCCAACAAGTACACCATCGGTCGCATCGTCCGCGGCAAGATCACCAAGCTGCACGACTTCGGTGCATTCATGGAGGTCGAGCCCGGCGTTGAGGGTCTCATTCACGTCAGCGAGATGTCGACCGCGCGCGTCCAGCACCCCTCGGAGATCGTCTCCGAAGGTCAGGACGTCACCGCCGAGATCATCTCGATGGATCGTGAAGAGCGTAAGATCGGCTTGTCCCTCAAGTCGGTGAGCGCTGATGACGATCCGGATTTGCGCTCGT
The DNA here is from genome assembly GCA_051276005.1 of Bradymonadia bacterium. Lineage (GTDB taxonomy): Bacteria > Myxococcota_A > Bradymonadia > UBA7976 > UBA1532 > JBNMOZ01. The sequence goes on from JBNMOZ010000050.1 coordinate 3,188, forward strand.
ACCTTGAGAAGCAGGGCAAGAGCACCTCTTCCTTGGGCGATGTGTTCGGCGGTCAGTTCGACCACCTCAAGTCCGACGAAGTTGAAGCCGGCGACGAAGCCGTGAGCGAAGCCGCCGATGAAGCCGGCGACGACGCTGGCGACGACGCCGGAAACGAAGAAGAGTAGCCCCTCTCGACTCGCATTCGGTTTGCGCGCTCGCGCTCTCCACGCGAGTCTCTGAGGACCTCTGCCCTCTGCGCCCCGGGCTGAAATCAGCCCCGGGCCGCACACTTTTGCACTTTTGGCCGCACTGTTTACGTCCGGCCACCCCCCTGGCCGCCGGCCAAGCCGATTACGGAGAGTCCGTTGACCAAGAGCGATCTGATCGAGGCGATTGCAATGCAGTCTCCGGCGCGCACCAAGAAGGATGTCGAGGGCGCGGTCAATACTATCTTCCGCGCGATGAGCGCCGCCCTCGTCGGCGGTGATCGCATCGAGATCCGCGGCTTGGGCAGTTTTCGCGTCAAAGAGCGCATGGCCCGCGTGGGCCGCAACCCCAAGACCGGCGAGATCGTTCAGATCCCCGTGCGCAAGGTGCCCCACTTCACTGTGGGCAAGGCACTGCGCGCCCGCGTCGAAGCACCCGAAGACGAGTAGCGTCCGCCTGGACGTGTGGATGCGACGCGCTGAGCCGCGCCGCATCCCTGGCGGTCGTTGCGCCACCGTGGCCTCGCCCTGCCCCACCGATCCGACCCGACAGGGTCAATCGGCCCCCAAACCCCTCCCCAACTCTGCCTCGCTCCCGTACGCTCCTTTGGCGTAACCGGGCACGACTGCGGTTCGCCTGACTTTCACGGCCACCTTCGGTAGGCTGGCCGGTGACTCTTATGCGGAGCGCATGAACCTCACTACGCTCATCAACGGACCAGCCCTGTTTGCGATCGTCGCGATCATCGGTGTGGCGATCTGGCTGGTCTGGCCCAAGAGGCGCCGCCCCACGCAGGCACCGAACGGCCCATCCGGCGTGGGCGCAGCCTTGGCCTATGCCCTCGACGGCAATCTGCCCGAAGCCCGCGCACGGTTAACGCATCTGGTGCGCGCTGGGGGCGGTGATCGACCCGACGCCGTGCTTGGACTGGTGGCAGTTCTTCGGGCGCAGGGCGACTTCGCGCGCGCCGCAGCCATCGTTCGTGGTCTGCAAGCCCGCCAAGCCACCCCCTGGTTGCGCTCGCTGTGTGTGCGCCTGTGCCTCGACGCGGGCCATGTCGACCGGGCCGCGGCGTTTGTCGACGAGTCTACCCCCGATGATCTTGGCCTCGCCGCGCTTTGCCGGGCCGATGAGTGGTCTGCTGGCTTGGCCCGGTTGCAAGCCATGACTGCGCCCGTCGACGCTGCGACCGAAGCGGGCGTGCTGGCGGGGTGGGCTGCCGACCGGTTACGCAATGGTGAGGATCGCAGCGCTCGCAAGCGCCTTAAGCGCGCCGTCGCGCTCGCACCCGAGAGTGTCGCGGTCCTCGCCATCCAAAGTCGTTTTGCAGCCCGACCCATCGATCGCACGCGAGCGGAGGCAGCGCTCGACGCGCGCGTTGGACGAAACCTACGGCGGGAAGACGGCATCGATGCCCCAACGGCCGAGTTGCTTGTGCGCGCCGAGACGCTGGTGAAAGAATCGAACGTCGAGGCCGCGATGGGGATATTGCGAGACGCCTTGGATCGTACCCCAGAGAACGAGCCAACCCGAGCGGCGTACGATCGTTTGATTCTCGAGCACGGCGCGCCGGAAGATTGGCGCGCCGCCTTGGCTGACCGCGCAGAGATGCGGCCCGTCGTACTCGTCGCGCCGCCGACGCTCGGATGCGGCCGGTGCGGGCTCGTGACGGATGCGTCGTTCTTTGTTTGCCCGCGATGCGATCGTTTCGACACGCTGCAGGCAGACATCGTCGCTCTTCAGACCGGCGTTCATCCGTCGGCGGCGGGCTGTGGCGTGGAAGACTTGAGGCAGTGAGCGCGCGGCCGGCTCCATTGGGCTGGGCTGGCGTTGACGCTCAATCGTGGATGATGCTAGAAACCTAACCTTATCGGCATGGGATTCACTGATGCCTTCGAATCGCACATTTCACCTGCGATGCTCCTTCTGTGGGAAGGAGGCTATCGAGGTGCGCAAGCTCATCACCGGGCCTGGCGTTCACATTTGCGACGAGTGCGTCGCGCTGTGCAACGAGATCCTGACTCAGGACGGCACCGAAGATGAGCCTGGTCGCGCCGATCGGCGCGATCTTCGCCCCAAAGACATCAAGGCTTTCCTCGATGAACACATCATCGATCAGCAAGTCGCGAAGAAGACCATCGCGGTCGCGGTCTACAATCACTACAAGCGCCTGAACAACTCTGGCGAAGACGGCATCCAGCTGCACAAGGGCAACATCCTCATGGCGGGGCCGACCGGCTCCGGCAAGACGGCCATCGCCCAGGCGTTGGCCAAGTTGCTTGATGTGCCCTTCGTCGTCACCGACGCCACCTGCCTTACCGAGGCCGGGTATGTCGGCGAGGATGTCGAGAGCATCATCAAGAGCTTGTGGATCGCCGCCGATCGTGATGTTGAGCGAGCAGCGCGCGGCATCGTCGTCATCGACGAGATCGACAAGATCGCGCGCCGCGGCGAGGGCGGGTCGAGCACCCGTGACGTCGGCGGTGAGGGCGTGCAGCAGGCGCTCTTGAAGGTCATCGAGAGCGACACGGTCACCATCTACCCCGATGGCGCCCGAACGCGGCCCCAAAAAGAGCTGATCCAGATCGACACGACGAACGTGCTGTTCATCTTGTGCGGCGCGTTTGTCGGCCTCGAGAAGGTCATCCAGCGGCGCCGCTCGCCAGGCAGCATCGGGTTCTCCTCGCCGGCGCGCAGTCGGAACATCGAGGCTGAATTTAATGCGCTGATCAAAGACATGACGCCCGAGGACTTCATTCGGTACGGACTCATCCCTGAGTTCATGGGCCGACTGCCGGTCCTCGTGCCCTTCGAGCGCCTCGATGAAGAGGCACTTCTGCAGATCTTGTGGAAGCCGAAGAACTCGCTGATCAAGCAGTACAAGCGTCTCTTTGAGTTCGAGAAGGTCGACCTGCAGTTCACACCCGATGCCATGCAGGCGATCGTGAGTGAGGCGGTCCGACGCAAGAGCGGGGCGCGCGGCCTGCGATCGATCATGGAAGAGACCATGCTCGAGATCATGTACGAGCTGCCCGACCTCGACGACGTACGCGAGTGCATCATCACCGCGGCGGTGGTCACCGACGGCGCCCGCCCCGAGCTCAAGCTGGCCAAGAAGAGCGCTTGACCTCTCGGAGCGCCTGAGCCCTCAGGGCGCCCGATCATGAGCGCTTGATACCCCCGCTGGCCGGCGCGACTGAGCCGCGGGGCGCTCGAACGAGGCCTTCGCCCCGCGGCCTCCAGCACCCAAACGCCAAACCGGTAGAGGACAGACGCGGCGGACCCGATCTCCTTATCCGTCGCAGTACTGTAACCATTCAGAATTACGAATGATTCCGACGCAGGATCCGCTTGGGCAGTCGACGTTCATTCCTGATCTGCAGAGGGGTGTGCAGCGCGGTTCATCATCACGCAGCAGGCAGCCGAGACCCGAGGCGCACCGCGTCTGCGTGCAGGGCATGCCGGCCTCAGCGGCCCCCGTGGCGACACAAATGGGATGCCGCGCCGCCGCGATCGGAGCGCATGTTGCGTCCGCCCCGCAGTCTCCGAGCGTGCACGGCTGCAAACAGACGCCCCAGGGGCCATCCGCCAGCGCATACCCGCACGTGCCCTCGGCGCAGCCGTCCGCGGCGGCCGCGACCGCGCATGCCGTCCGGCATGCCTGGCGACCTTCGACGACGACGCACGCCTCACCCGCCGCGCAATTGCCCGGCGCGCACCCCGCCTCAGTGGGTGCGCCCAGCGCGAGACAGGCCCGCTCGCCTGCAGCGAGCAAGCGACAGTGCGTACCGCCCGCGCAGCCGACATCCGTGATCGGATCGCAGTCGACCGGCTCGACCTGCTGCACGCCGTCGGTGCACCCAAGCGCAAACCAGGCCACGCATACGTTTAGCCGACCGGCCACTGCCCTACCCCGCCACGTCATCGAAGACCTCACGTGCTCGGTCCAGCCAAGCGACTTGGGGCACCACCGCGCCGTCCACCGCCTCGATAGGCGCCAGCGGAAGCAGCGCATTGGTGACGACCCCGCCGTGCGTGGCCAGGGTAGCGAACGCGAGGGGTTCAACTCGACACGGCACCCCAAGCCGCGCCAGCACCTCGATAAGCACCGCCCGGGCCGTACCCGGCAGCAATCGCCCGTCTGCAGGCGGGGTGATGACGCCCGATGGCGTCGCGCAGAAGACGTTGGTGCTGGCGCCCTCGAGGACATCATCTCCCGCGCGTCTCAGGGGCTCGACCTCGCCCGCATGCGACGCGAAGGCCAGTCGCGGGCCGAGCCAATCGAGGGTCTTGAGGTCGGCGAACCCGCGCGGCACGTCCGCGGTCACCAGCGCGATGCCACAGCGCCGACGGCGCATGCGCGCTGAAATGGTTTGGGTGGTGACGAGGCACGTCGCGCCCGCGCCGGATCCAGCCGTGATGGTGAGTCGCGCGCGCCCCTCGGGTCCGACCTGATTGAGCACGGCCAACTCCTCGATCTGGCCGCGCGCGGCAGCGACCGAGGCCTCGATTCGGAGCCGCACAAGCGTCGCCTGCAGGCGCGCGTGATGCCGCGGCCAGCCGATGACGCGACCCGCGCAGATTCGAAGCGTCTCAAAGGCCCCGTGCCCATAGAGAAATCCCGCGTCATCGGCACGAATCAATGGGGCTCCAGCGGGCTTCAACCTGCCGTTCAGAAAGACAAATGTACCGTCATGAGCCACCTCGTTGACCTCCTCGAAGACCCCCGCAGGGGCCTTGTGCTCGTCCGAGGGGATTTGTACCATGCGTTGATCATCAAACCGCCGCTCATGGGCAGGATCACGACACCCCCCGGCACCGGTCGAGCGCGTGTCAGTCCTGCCGATCCCGCGTCCAGCCTCAGAACCGGATCTTGCCGTCTATGGACAATGCGATTGAGACCTACCGCAGCCAACTCGCGAGCAACCCCGATGACCTCGACGCGCTGGAAGCGCTCGAAGCCGCGTTGCTCATTGGTCGAGATTGGCAGGGGCTGGTGGATCTCACCGCGGATCGCACGGCGTCGCTGAGCGAGGACGAGGCGAAGGCCCGTTGGCTGCGTCTTGCCGAAGGCCTCGATGGCTACGCCGGCAACGTCGAAGATGCTCTGAGCGTCTCGCAGCTCGCGCTCGCCGTCGGGCAGGTGGTCGAACATCGGCTTGGTGCGACGGAGCAAGCCCTCGCGTACTACGAAAACGCGGTGCAGCTTGATCCGACCAACGTACCCGCGCTGCATGCCGCGCGCCGCATCCACGAGGCGGCCGAGAGCTGGGCAGGCGTCTTCCAGCTGCTCAACCTCGAGGTCGCGACCGTCGAAGACCCCGAGACTCAGGCAGATATCTACTTCGAGATGGCCGCCATCAGCCGCGCTCGGCTCGAGCGGCTGAGCGACACCGTCGCGTGCGTGCGGCAGGCGCTCAAGCTGGCGCCCGATCATGCCAAAGCCCAGGACTTCGCTGACCTGCTATCGACCGTACGTGACGGACGACTGTCCGAGGTCCACGCGCTGATTGCAAAGGCCGAAGCGAGCCGCGATCCGCGCCAGCGCGACCAGTTCAAGACCGAAGCGGCCAGCCTGTGGCTTGAAGAAGCCCCCGAAGATGAGGGCATCGAAGCGCTGCTTCGCCAGGTGCTCGCCAAGAACGCGCGCAACGACGGCGCGCGCATACTGCTCGAGCAGTACTACGAGACCAATGGGCGCATCGACGACTTGGTCGCCTGGCTGACCGAGCGCGCCGAAGCCGCAGCCCGCAAGGCCGATCGCGTCGCCATCTATCAACGCCTCGCCGCCCTGCACACCCACGCCCCCGAGTCGGCCGCGGCCTGGCACCGCGAGGTGCTCGCGATCAACGGTATCGAGCCGGAGTCACTCAACTTCTGCGTCGACTACTATTCCTCGCGTGAAGAGTGGCTCAAGCTCGTCAGCGTGTACGAGTTGGCCCTGCGGGTGCGCCATCGTGGCCGCGACGAGTCGGCGATGCTCGTGCAGATCGCCATGACTCTCTGGAAGAAGCTCGACGATCTCGACGCGGCGGAGACCTACTTCAAGCGCATCAAGCTCAACGATCCACGCAACGGGCTGATGCTCACCTTCTACGGTAAGTACTATCGGGCCCGCGGTGACCATAAGCGGCTGTTGCAGACGCTCACGTCACAGCAGCAAGCCACCGAGAAGCCCGACGCCCGCGTGCGCATCGGCTTGGAGATGGCACAGGTCGCCGAGAACGATCTGGGCAACCTGCAAAAGGCGATCGACGTCTACAAGTCGATCCTCAAGATCGATCGGGAGCACGGGCCGGCGCGTGAGGCGCTGCGGCGCCTGTTCACGCGGGCATCGAAGTGGAACGCACTGCTCGAGTTTCTCAAGGATGATCTCAGCCTCACCCAGGGGGCCGATCCGCGACGCGTCATCTATCGGAAGATCATCGAGATCTATCGCGACCGCATGAAGCTGTCGCGCATGGTCATCGCCACCTGGAATCAGGTGCTCGACGAGTCGCCTGGTGACGATGAGGCGCTGAGCGCGCTCGAAGAAATCTATGAGCACCGGTCGGCATGGAACGACCTGATCGACGTCTTGCAACGTCGCGCAGATGGCGCCGCCGCTGGAGGTGATACCGAGGCCCAGGTCAAGCAACTGCGTCGCATCGCGACCTTGTGGATGGAGAAGTTCGGCAACCCGACGCGCGCCGTGGAGTCCTTCGAGCAGATCGCCGACATCGACCCGCAAGACGGCGAGGCTCTTGCCCGCCTCGTCGAACTCTATCAGCGCCGCAAAGACTGGACCGCGCTCTTCAATACGTTCGAGCGACAGCGTCCACTGCTCGACGGCGACGCGCAGGTCGAGCGCCTGATCGAGATGGCGGAGATCGCCGACTCTCGGCTCAACGACGCCGGTCGCGCGGTCACGCTGTGGCAGACCGTGCTCCAAGAAGACCCGGCACGCGATGCGGCGCGCGATGCGCTTGAGTCGCTGTTCATCCGCCACGATCATCACGAAGCGCTCGTCGCGCTGTACCGCGATCGGGCCGAACGCACGGATGGCGACGCTCAGCTGCCCTGGCTGCGTAAGCTCGGGCGCGCGCTGACCGACACGCTCGCCGATATGGATGGCGCCGCCGAGGCATGGCAGCAGGTCCTCGCGCTCGATCCGACCGACGAAGAAGCTGAAGGCTTCCTGCGCGACCTGTACCTGGGGCGCGGCGACTGGGAGCGGCTCGAGCGGCTCTTCGGCGGTCGCGGCCAATGGGCGCAGTACGCCACATTGCTGCATCACGCTGCCGATGCCACCGACGAGAACGTCGCCCGGATCGACCTGTTGCGCCGCCGCGCGAAGGTCTCTGCCGAGCACCTCGACGATGAGGTCGAGTCGATCAGCGCCTGGGCACAGATCCTGGAGGCCGATCCGGGCCATCTCGAAGCCGCCCAGACCCTCGAACCGTTCTACGAGCGCGCCGCTGATTGGGATGCGCTCGTCACCGTCAAGCAGGTCATCCTCGATCACGGCCCCGACGACGCGCTTGCGTATATGGTTGGCCTCGCTGAGGTGCACGCGACCCATCGAGACGACGCCAATCAGGCTTGGCACTGGTACGCCAAGGCGCTGACCAAGGCGCCGACCCGTGCCGATTTGCTTGAGGCTGCAGCGCAGAGCGCGACCCTGGCGGGGCGTGAACCGGCGCTGGGCGATCTGCTCAGTGCGCTCGTCGACGGCGAGTTAGAGACCGACGACGAGGTCCGGATGCGCCGGGTGCTCGCCGAGGTCAACGCCGGTGCACTGGGTCGCCCCGAGGCCGCCGCGGCCGATCACGAGCGCATTTTGGCGCTGGCGGGCCCTGATGACGCCAGCCTCAAGGCCCTGCAAGAGCTTTATCAGCAGCTCGGCGCCTGGGACGATTTGCTGCGGGTACATGACCAGCGCCTGGCCCGCGCCGGGACCGACGCCGAGCGCGCTGAGATTCTCGGCGCCATCGGTGCGCTGCACGAAGGCCCGCGGGACGATGCCGAGGCCGCCGCGGCGACCTTCGAGCGGCTGCGCGTGCTGGATCCGTCCAACCTCGACGCGCTGCGCGGCCTTCAGCGACTGGCTCGGCAATCGGCTGACCCCACGCAGCTCGCGCTTCACTTGGAGGCCGAGCTCGCCCTCGTGGACGCCCCCGAAGACGTCGCACGCCTGCATGCCCAGCTCGGCCAGATCGCTGAAGACGGCGGCGACGTTGAGACCGCTCTGCTCGCATATGCACAGGCACTCGAGGCGCAGCCCGGTCACACCGACGCATTCGCAGCCCTTGAGCGGCAACTCGACGGGCCAGCCGCCTTGGACGCCGCCACGCTGTTAGAGCCGCATCTGCGCGCTGCCGACGCTTGGCCTGGACTGCGCCGCGTCCTCGCGCTGCGGGCCGAGGGCGCCGAGCCGGCCGAGCGTATTGCGCGTCTGCGCGAGCGCGCTGAGATCGAAGAGGAGCGCCTCGACGATTTGGCGGCGGCGTTCGAGACGTACAAGACGTTGCTCGCGCAAGCCCCCGACGATGCCACCGTGCGCGGCCATCTTGAGCGACTCGCGCAGGCCTATGACCGGTTCGCCGACGTGGCCGCGCATTACGCACAATTCGCAGTCGGCGGCGGACAAGCGAGCGACCTGAGCCTCGCGGCCATCTACAGCGAGCGCCTCGCCGAGATCCAAGACGAGCATCTGCGCGATCCCGGTGCTGCCCGCACGACGCTTGAGACGCTGAGCCTCGAGCGCGGCGACGACCTGTCGACGCTGGCGAAGATCGATGGGTACGCGCAGCGCTCGCAGGACTGGCACGGCGTGGCCGCGATTTGCGAGCGGCGCCTGACGTTGCTTGAGGCCCCAGAGGCGCGCAGTGAAGTGCTCTTCCGGCTGGGCGCGCTGTGGGGCGAGACGCTCGATGACAGCGCAGCCGCGGCCCAGTGCTGGCGGCGGGTGCTCGACGAAGATCCGAACAACGCCCAGGCGTTGGCCGCCCTCGAGGGCATCTTCGAACGCGAAGAGAAGTACGACGATCTGGCGGCGCTGCTGATGGCCCGCATCGACGACGCCGACGGCGACGCGCGCACCGCGCTGACCTTCCAGTTGGCGCAGGTGCTTGAGGGTCACCTCGAGAATCCGCACGACGCGTTGGAGCGCTACGCAGCCGTCCTCGACGCCGATCCGGGTCATGAGGACGCCACCGACGCCATAGAGAGTCTGATCATCGAGCATGACGAAGAGGGTGAGATGGCCCTGCGTGGCCGCGCCTGTGATGTCCTCGAGCCCATCTATCGAGCCCGCGAAGATGCGTCGAGCCTGGTGCATATCGCCCAGGTCCGCCTCGACGACACGACCGACCCGGTGCGCCGAGCCGAGCTGAACATCGAAGTCGCTGGGCTCTACGAGAGCAAACTCGACGACCCACAAGCCGCGTTCGCGCTCTACGGTGCCGCCCTGCGTGAGGCGTACGGCGCGCCCGAGATCATGAGCCACCTCGAGCGCTTGGCCGAGTCGCTGGGCAGCTGGCAGCAACTCGCTGGCTATATGCGCGACGGGCTGAAGGCCGATGTCGACCCGGTGCTGCGGCGCGAGATGCTGGGGCGCATCGCCGAGATCTACGTCTCGAAGGTGGCGTCACCCACCGACGCGATCCACTTCAATCGGGTGATCCTCGAAGACGATGCGGACGACGCCGAAGCACTGGGCGCCCTGGATACGCTCTACCAGGAGACCGGCGATGACGCCGCGCTCGTCGACGTGCTCGCCCGTCGGATTAACCTGTCCATCGACGTCCCGCACAGCATCGCGCTGAGCTTTCGTCTCGGTGCGCTCTTTGAGCAGCAGCCCGAGACGATGCCGCGCGCCATTGACGTCTACGCTCGGGTCCGCAGCGATATCGACCCCACCGACCTGCGCGCTCATGCCGCGTTGGAGCGGCTCTACAGCCAGCTCAATGCGCACGCTGCGCTCGTCGAGGTTCTGCTTGACCATGCCGAGCAGCTCGAAGAACCGGCAGACAAGATCGCCCTGCTGCTGCGCGCTGCACAGCATCAAGAGGTTGGCCTGGAGCAGGCCGCAGAGGCGGTCGACACCTATCGCGGCGTCCTCGAGGTCGACGAGGCTCACGCTGACGCTTTGCAGGCGCTTGATCGCCTGCTGGGCCAGCTGGAGCGGCCCATCGAACTGCTCGAAGTGCTTGAGCAGGAGCAGGCGCTCGCGACCACCGACGCGGCCCGAAACGCCTTCGATTTGCGCATCGGTGCGCTGCTGCGAGACGCCTTGGGTGAGTCGGAGCGGGCAGTCGCGGCGTTCAAGACCGTGCTCGACCGGGATCCAGAGAATAACGGCGCCCGCGAAGCGCTTGAAGGGCTGCTCGACGATCCCATCGTGCGCCTCGATGCGGGCCTCTTGCTCGCGCCGCTCTACACCGTGAGCGAGGCCTGGGTGCCATTGCGCGACACGCTGCGCCAGGTGCTCGACGATCGCGACAGCGTCGACGATCAGATCGCCTCGCTCGAGCAGATCGCGCGGCTCGAAGAGACACATCTGATCGACTCCGCCGCCGCCTTCGAGGCGTTGTCAGAGGCGTATCGACGCAGTGAAGGTGCCGCGCGGCTTGAGCCTGAGTTGGAGCGACTCGCCGACAGCGTCGCCGCCCATGAAGGCCTGGCCGACCTGTACGAGTCCCAGGTGGACCAGGCCGGCGAGCGCGCTGAAGCGCTCTACCTCAAGATCGCCAATATTGCCGAGACCAAGCTCAACAACCCGGACCGCGCCGTCGCCCAGCACATCGAGGTCCTGGCCCGCGAGCCCGAACACCTCGGATCGCTCGATGCGCTGGAGCGGCTGTACGGGCAGACCGGCGATCCGCTGCCTCTGGTCGACGTGCTCGAACGCAAGACCGAGCTGACCCAAGGCGCTGCAGCGCGCAAGCCGCTGCTGGCCCGCATCGCCGAACTTCAGGAGTCGCTGCTCGACGACCCGACCGCCGCGATCGAGACATGGCGGCGCATGCTCGCCGATGACGAAGCAGATGCCGATGCGCTGAACGAACTCGAGCGGCTGCTGGCGGCCGGCGAGCGCTGGCCCGAGCTCTCCGTGCTCCTCGATCATGGGGCGAGCGTGTCGACCAATGACGCATCGCGCGTCGAGGTCGAATTTCGACTTGCGCAGGTGCTTGAGCGCCGGCTTGGTGAGGGCGCTCGCGCGCTCGATCTATATCGGCGGATCTTGAGCAGCGATCCGAGCCATGCCCGGACGCACGACGCGATGGCGGCGCTGTTCCACGATCCGGAAGGCACCGAATCGCTGGGCATTCCCCATGATGCTGTGGCCGAGATCCTCGAACCGCTCTATCGCGCCGATGATGACGCCGCGAATCTGGCGGCCGTGCTCGAGGTGCAGCAGGCGGCCCGCGGCGGACACCCCGATGAGCAGGTCCGCATTCTGCGCGAGCTGGTGCAACTGCAAGAGAAGGCGCTGCGCAACGCCGACGCCGCGTTCGATGCGAGCGGGCGCGTTCTGCAGATCATGCCCGAAGATGCGGAGAACCGCGCCGATCTGTATCGCCTCGCTGAGCAGACGGCCCGCTTCGATGCCCTCGCAGAGCTGCTGTCGAATGCGGCCGCCGAGACGAGCGACCCCGACCTGCGGATCGAACTCCTGCTGTCATTGGGACAGGTCGAGGAGCAGCATCGCGGCCAGGATGATCGTGCGATCGAGGTGTACCGCGAGGTCATCGCCATCGATCCAGAGCGTGCACAGGCGGTCGACGCGCTCGTCGACGTCTTTACCCGACACGCCGCCTGGGACGAGCTGGTGCGCTTGCACCTCGACCGCGCCGAGAACGCCGATAAGCCCGAACTGCGTTTGTCGCTCTCGTTCGAAGCGTGTCGCATCATTGAAGACGTCATCGCCGACACCGATCGGGCCATTGAGGTCTACAGCGGCATCCTGGCGTTCGATCCGACCAATGAGCGCGCGTTTAGGGCCTTGCACGGCATCTTCACCCGTGAAGCGCGCCCCGAAGCGCTGGCAGACTTGCTGCGCGATCGCCTCGACAGCGTGACCGAGCCGGCCAACCGCGCCGCGTTGCGCTACGAGCTTGGCGACGTGCTGGAGACGCAACTCGACGACCTGGATGGCGCCATCGCCGCCTGGCACACCGTCTTGATGGACGACGCGCCCGGTCACGAAGATTCGATGGATGCGCTCGAGCGCCTGATGATCGAGTTGATCGACGAAGAGGACACAATGAGCGGCCCTCGCCGCCGTCGAATCGCCGAGATCCTGGAGCCGATCTACGCTGAATCCGAGCGCTGGTCTGACTGGATCCTCGCGCTCGAGGTCCGTCTAGAGTTCCAGACGGATCGCTGGCAGCGCATGGAGACGCTCGCGGCCATCGCCAAGGCCCATGAGACTGAGTTGGGCGACGAGGCTGCGGCCTTTGATGCCTATCGGCGTGCGTTCGAGCAAGACTTCGGCAACGCCGATCTGCAAACAGAGTTGGACCGGCTCGCAGGCTCGCTGGGCGCGTGGGAGGCCCTGGCGGGCGCCTACACCCACGGCATTGAAGATTGCGATGACCCCGATGTCGCCGCGGCGATCTGGATGAAGGTCGGGCGCATCCGCGGCGCCCACCTCAGTCAGCCGGGCGCCGCCATTGACGCGTGGCAGCAGGCGCTGCTGATCGACGAGTCGAATCAGACCGCGCTGGACGCGCTTGAGACACTTCTCGCCGAAGCCGGTGATCACGCGGCGCTGGTGGATGTGCTGCGGCGCAAGGCCGACCTGAGCGACGATCCTGATGCACAACAGGCGCTGCGCTACCGCATCTGCGGTCTGCTTGAAGAGCAGCTCGACGCACCTGCCGAGGCCATCGACACGTATCGCTCGGTCTTCGAAGACGAGCCGACCGAGCGACGCGCCGTAGACGCGCTGGTTCGCCTGTATCGCAGCACGGGTGATTGGACCCAGCTCGTCATCATGATGCGCGAGCAGATCGAGCTGACTGACGCAGATGACGGCAAGCGCGACATCCTCGCGGCCATCGCCGAGGTGCAGGAGAGCGAGCTGGGCGACGTCGAAGCGACGATCATGACCTGGCGCAGCGTCCTCGAATTGGACGCCCAGGACGCGAGCGGACAGGCCGCGCTTGAGCGCCTCCTGCGGGACGAGACCCGGTGGGGCGAGCTCATCGACTTGCTCGAAGATCGCCGCGATGGCGCCAAGGGCGACTCGCACACGGTCATCGCCATCGAGTTGAAGATCGCCGACGTCCTGCACACCGAGATGGAGCAGACCGAGCAAGCGGTCGACCTGTACGGCGAAATCCTGGAGCGCGCGCCCGATGCAGACGCCGCGCGGCTTGCCCTTGAGGCCCTGCTCGATGCCCCCGAGCACCGGCTGACCGTCGGGCGTGTCCTCGAGCCGTATTATGAGGGTCGCAACGCCCACTCGGCGCTCGCCCGAATCTTCGAATTGCAGCTGTCGGAGCTCGACGACCCCATCGAGCGCTTGGAC
>JBNMOZ010000051.1:0-16779 GCA_051276005.1 Bradymonadia bacterium
AGGCCCTGCTCGAAGTCGTCCGCCTCAAAGATGTCCTCGACACGCTCGATGTACGAGGTGGCGCGGCGCATCTCGTCGCTGTTTGCGTCAGGACCGTTCTCGTCGGCGAGCAGCCGCGCCCGCTGACGCGAGACCTCGCGCAGCAACTGCCGCGACATGGCCCAGAGCTGCACGCCGAAGGCGCCGTCTGCGTTGGGGGCGTCGTTATGCGCCGAGATCATGGCGATGAGCATGCGGTCGATGGCGAGCAGCGAGTTGCCTCGCAGGCCATTGCGCTCACCGAATAGACCCTGGTCGGACTGGTCGTGGAAGTTACGCAGCGCGAACCGCTGAGGCACCTCAAGATCGCCAGCGCCTTCGCGCTCCGAAACATGAGTGTCCTTCCACGCGATAATCTCGGCCAGCGTCATCTCACGCACATTGACCGGCAGCTCAAAGACCGACACCGAGTCCTGGTCACGCACCCGCAAGGTCACGGTGTACTGACCGGGCTCGCGGAAGACATGCTCGACCTGGTTGACGTTCGGCCCGGCGTACTCCGCCACACCATCACCATCGAAGTCCCACTCGTAGCGGGTGATGGGATCGTTGGGCGAGCCGGCCTCGACCTGCGCGATGAAGACGCCATCGTTGAGTTCGACCAGCGCCTGCGGCACCTCGACGCCTTCGATCTGCGGATCGACGTCTCGCACCTCGACCACCACCACGATGGTCGTGCTTGAGTCCTCATCACGGACCGTCAAGCGCACGTTGTAGACGCCGTCGGCGCCGAAGACATGCACGGGCTGAGCGCCGGCACCATTCGGCGTGCCATCGTCCCATTCCCAGACATAGCCCGAGATGAGATCGGCCGCGCTGCCCGGGCGGCTGCCCGTGGCATCGGGACGGAACTCCGCACCCTGGTCGACCACGTAGCGATTGCCGTTCCCGCCATCCGCGGTGGGATCAACATCGTTGACCGTCACCTGGAAGGGCACTGCGCCCACAGCGCCGATGCTGTCGGAGACCTGCAGCGAAGCGCGGAACGTGCCGTCATCATCCGTATTGAATGCGACCCGAACGCCCTGGGCGTCGTCGAACTGGCCGTCGTTGTCGAAGTCCCAGTTGTAGGCCACGATCGAGTCGCGGTCGGCCGCTTCGGGCGCCCGCGAGTCGGTCGCATCCAGCTGCAGGGCGCCGCCCTCGTCGATCACATAAGCGAAGTTGAGACCCGCCGGGGGGTTGGGATCGGTGTTGGGGTGGCCGGCCACGATGGGCACGGCGACCGGGGGACGGTTGACGCTGAAGCGATGCAGCTGCTGGTTCGCAACGCCCTGGCAGTTCGCGATGTCAAAGGTCATCACGTAGTCGCCGGGCTGGTTGATCAGCTGGTTCTCGGCGTACTCCTGGGCCGCGCCGCCGTCACGGGTAACTTCTGCATCAACGCGCGCCGCGCAGGCCTCGGGGCCGATCACGTCCCACGAGACGCGAGCGTCCGCGACCAACTCGCCATCGGCAGGTCCGCCGACTTCGAGGGCCACTGGCTGCGCAACGAGGTACGGCCGCTCGCCGATGCCGACGTTGCCGCAGAAGTCCGTCGCGGTGACGCGCAAGGTGCGGCCGCAGCCGTCCTCAAGGACTTGCTGGGAGAGTTGCGGCGCAGGGTCAAAGTTGTCGTCCGCATCGACCGTCGGCTCGGGCACCTGGTCGGGGTTGAAGCAGACGTTCTCCGGCAGCTGGTTGCCAATGTTCACGACCGGGGCGGTGTGGTCGAAGGTGATCCGACCGCCCGCATCCAAGCGGGCCTCGCCGCCAGCATCACCCTCGAGGAGCACGATGAGCTCGTGACGGCCTTCGGGGATCTGGTCGGGGTTGACCGGGATCTCGTAGCGCACGGTGGCGCCGGCAGCAACTTGACGCTGCAGCGAGCCCAGCTCTTGGCCGGCGATGACGACGGTCGCCGTGATGGTGTCCGCCTCGGGCGCCGTCACATCGACCACGACGTTGAAGTTGTCGCCGTTGATGCACAGATCGGCCTGGTCGCCACGCGGCGAGATGACCTCACCAGCCGGCGGCGGGACGGCCAAGACTTCCAGCTCTGCCTCAGCAGGCGGCGAGCAGCGGCCGAACTGATCGCAAGCGATCAGGCGCACGACGCGCAGTTGGCCAACGCGCCACGCGGGGTCGTTGTAGTCGACGGTCGCGCCGAGCAGGTCGTTGGCGCCCGGGTCGTCGCCGTACAGGTTGTCGTTGTTGGTGTCCCACTTGTACTGCACGACCGAGTCGCACGGCGCGTTGGGATCGTTCGACGCGCGCCCGTCCAGGCGCACAGTCGAGTAGCCACCCGCAGCCAGCGGACCGGTGCGATACGGACCACCCGCGTCAGCGACCGGCGCCAGGTTCTGCTGATCGATGACCACCGCCACGTCGTCGGTGGCCGTACGCCCCGACTCGTCGGTGATGCGCAGCGAAGCGCTCATTTCGATGACACCATTCTCGTCCGGCTGTGCGACGGCAGGCCGCGTGATGCGCGCCTCGTTGCCGTCGTCGAACTGGCCATCGCCGTCGAAGTCCCAAGCGTAGGAGACAATCGCGAAGCCCTGGCCAACGGGGCCATCGGTGGAGCTGCGCGAGCCGTCAAACACGACCTGCTGGTTGCAGCCAGTGCGGTTCGGGTTGGCCTGCGCCAGCGCCACGGGGCCGCGGACAATCTGCAGAGCCGACTCAGACGTCGTGCTGACACCAAAGCGGTCGGTCACGGTGAGGCTCACCGTGAAGTCGTCGATGCGGCCCAGGTTGAGCGCATCGAGGGCCGCCGCGGTCAACGCAGCCGGGCGCTCGCCCTGCACGTCAATTGCGCCATCTCCGTTGAGGTCCCATTCGTACGAGACGATGTCGTCGCCACAGGCAACGTCTGGGTCGGCAGAGCCCGCAGCGTCGAGCTGCAAGTCTTCGCCGAGCACGATGACGTAGGGGCCGACGACGCGACCGTCGCCATCACGATAGCCACCAGCTTGGCCATTCGGCGGCCGGTTGCCCTCGGTGATGTTGAGGTCGACGAAGCCACTGCTGACTTCATCGCGGCTGTCGGTCACCTGCAAGCCAACGCGAATCGGCTGATCAAAGGTGAACGTGTCGTAGGTGCGTGCGGCTTGCGCCTCGTTGGCGTCGTCAAAGTCGCCGTCACCGTCGAGGTCCCAGGCGTACGAGACAATGTCGATGTCGGGATGTGGGTGCTCAGAAGCGCTCGCGTCGAAGACCACGCGCCCGCCGCAAGCGGCCGGGTTGGGCTCGATGTCGAGGGCCGCGACCGGCGCACGGGCGTAGACGTTGATGACCGAGGCGTCGCGGTTGCTCAAGTCGGTCGAGTCGATGACCTCGAGCGCGATGGGCCAAACTCCGGGCGCGTTGACGCCAGCGGCGCGCAGCTCGTCCCAGGTTGTTACGCGGCGCGGATCCGCAGCCTGCCCCTGGCCACCGACGGTCGCGACGTCGCTGCTGAAGCCGTCAGCCACGTCATAAGTGAGGTCCCAGGCGAAGCGCTTGAGGATGTCGCCAAACTCTTCGGCGTCGGGGTCGAAAGACTCCGAACCGTCGAGGGTGACGCTGTCACCTTCGAGCATATGATAGCCCTGCTCGGGTACCGGCGTCGGGTCGGCATCAGCCGTCGGCGCCGTAGGCGGAACGTCGTAGCGTACCTGGTACTCGATGGGGTTGGAGACGCGGCCGGCATCGTCGGTCACGCGCAAACGCACGATGACCACCGGGATGTTCCCCGGGCCGGGGACCGGCGCGAACTGGCGGTCAAAGACCTGAACTGCAGCGTTCTGCACCTCAAAGTCGGGGTTGTCGTCGAGGTCCCATTCCCAGCGCACGATGTTGACGCCGTCGATGGGCGAGCGGCTCTCGCGACCATCCAGGGTCGTCCGCGAATCGCCGGTGACCAGGTTGATAGGCGAGGGGTCGGGGTTCTGCACGACCAGCGCGACCGGGCGACCAGCGAAGACCGTGATGCGGAAGTCGATCACGCTCGCCACGCCAAACTCGTCGACGACGCGCATCTGCGCGTTGACGGTCAGGCGACCGCCCTGGGCCTGATCAGGCCAGCCGATGATGTTTGCGAGCTGGTTGAAGTTGAACGACGGGTTGTCGCCAACCGCGTCGTCGAAGTCGCCGTCGCCATCAAGGTCCCAGTTGAAGCTCTGGATGCTGTCACCACACGCGTCGTTCGGGTCTGAAGACCCGCGGCCATCGAGGACCAGTCGGTCGCCTTCGAGCACGATGTACTCGTCTTGCGAGACGCGCGCGATGGGCGGGGTGTTGCCGAGGTTGACGTCGACATCGACGGCCACCGGCTCAGAGCGGCGGCCGCGATCGTCGACCACCGTCAGGGTGACCGCGTAGCTGCCGAAGGCGTCGAAGCTGTCGGTAAAGCGTGCGCGACCGTCATCGGGGACGCCGTCGCCATCGATGTCCCAGATGTACTGCGAGACAATACGCGCGGGGTTCGGGTGGAAGCTGCCCGTCGCGTCGAATGTGACCGGCTGTGCGCAACCAGCGGGGTTGGGGTTGACGCGCGCGACGGCGACCGGCTCGGCCGGATAGACCGTCACCGTCGTCTCGACGACGACCTCTTCGCCTGCGTCATCAACGACGAGCATGCGAATGGGCTGCGGCTGGCCAAGAGGCAGGTCCCGAAAGCGGTTCCACGGCACCAAGGCGGTGGGGCCTCGTGCGTCATTGTACCGGCCGTTGTTGGTCAGGTCCCAGGTCGCGACGATGTTGTCGCCGCAGCCTGCGTTCTGATCGGTGGCCGTGCCGCGCAGCTGGAGCGCCTGGCCGACCTCGACCGCGTACGGACCGCCGTGCGCGCCTGCGGGCGGCACGTTCTCGGCTTCGCTGACGACCACTTGCACGGTCGTTGTGGTGGCCTGCGCGGGATCAGAGCTGTCCACGACCTGCAGCGTCGCGGTGTAAATGCCGGCGCGCTGGTAGGTGTAGTCGAAGGTACCCTCGGCCGGGTCGTTGGTGACGAAATCAGGCTGAATGCCGAGCTCCCAGGCGAGGCCGTTGCTGGCGTCGACGTCCCAGCGGTAAATCCGAATCTCGGCGCTTGGGCTGGGGTGGAACGACTCTTCGTGCGTGAAGGTGACGCGCCCGTTGTCGCCGCCGAAGCAGCCCTCGGTGACGTTGGGCGGCTCGACGGTGCCGATGGCGACCGGCGGCGGGGCGAAGATGGTCGGGGTCAGGATCAGGCCTGACATACCGGCGCTGATAAAGCCCGGCGCATACGCACAGGTCACCGAGTGACGCTCACAGAAGGTGTCGCGAACCTGACCGAAGACCGAGTAGTTGGTCAGCGGGTTTGCCGGGTTGAGGCTGCGCTCCTGAGAGCGGGCGATCGAGATGGTAAACTGGCGCTCCCAGTCGTGGTTGCCGATGCGGTCCAGCTCGGGCGCGCCGGTGCGGAAGCCCTTCTGCAGGTTGTAGCCGGCGTAGGAGTTCATGCAGCCGCCACCACCGGGGCCGCCGATGACGCCGTTGCCGTTGCGTGCGACGGGGCCCATGTAGACCGCGTTGCGGTTGCCGCAAAGGTAATCGCCGCGCTGGAACAGGCGATCCTGCCAGCCGATGGTGCCGACGCGGTTGTCGTTGGTCCAGTTGTTCGCGAGGTACTGCAGGTACGTGTCGTACGCCTGGCGCAGCCGGTCGCGGGTGTAGCCCGAGTAGCCGGGGAACGCGACGGCGCCGTCACCACGCTGGAAGCGATGCACGCCCATCCAGCGCATGCCGACCAGCGAGCCACCGGTCAGCTGGAAGCTCGAGCCCGCCTGCGAAGAGCGGTACGCACCGCCGCCGTCGCCGCGCTGGTTGCCGATCGAGCCGTTCGCGATGCGGTAGCGCACCCGGTTGGGCACCATGACGTTGAAGGGCGCGCCTGCGATTTGCGCAGACTCCATACCGATGTGGGCCCAGGCCGTGGTCGAGAGGTCGTAGTAGCCGGCCGAGAAGTTGCCATTGATGTTGTAGTAGTACCAACCACCCAATGAGGCCCCGCCATCGATCTGCATCGCGCCGAGGTAGTCGGTGGCCTGCTGAATATAGAATTCCCAGTTCGTGCCGCGCACGGTGTTCGCCGCGCCGACCTGAACCGGAGTGCCGCCCAACGAGGGCAAGACGATCGAGAGCGCGCCAAGGTAGAGACCCTGCGCGTAGACGCGCTGATGGGTCGAGCGGGTGCCGGCTGCAGCGAACCAGGCACCCTGGGCGTCAGCGGTGCCGGCGATGCGGTTGCAACGACGCTCCGAACCGTCCGGGTTGTAGGCGCACCGCGTGTCTTCGTCCGCGGCCGCGATGGCCTTGACGCCCGAGCCGTAGATCACGGAATCGTTGACCATGCGCATGACGGTCTCGGCGTAGGGGTCGGTCCGCCAGCGAATCTCGTTGGCTTCAACCCAACCATCGGGCAGCGCGCGGCCGAAGTCATCGATCGTCCCCGGCGGCACAGCCGGCAGGTGACCGTTGACGGCCATGACCCAGATGGCGGTCGCCTCGGCCTCACGGCAATAGGAGCCGCAGCCAGAGAAGTAACCGTAGATGTCGCTGCGATCGCGATTGCGGATGTTGTTGAGGCCGCGGTGCAAGAACCACATGACCTCTTGCAGGGCCATCTGCCCGGCGAGGTGGTACTGATCAGCGGTCCAGGCGACCGGATCTGCAGGCAGCTCGAAGTCGTAGACGAACAGGCGGTAGGCGCTCTGCTGCTCGGGCTGACCGGCGCACGTCGGGCGTACACGCACACCAATGTTGAAGGAGCGGTCGCGGTCGACCAGCGGGACCCGGAATGTCTGACCGATATCGCGCACTGTCAGCGAGTTTGCCTCGCGCGTGACTCGATGCGTGAAGTCATCTTCGAAGTCGAGGTTCGCGTTGGTGTCCCACGTCACGTCATACGTGGCGCACTGCGCGTTGCGAATGATCCCCTTGAGCGAAATATGAGCCCGTTCATGTGCCGGATGCGGCAGAGCGAGGTTGCTCTGCGAAAACGGCACCATGATGACCTGGTTGACGTCCTGCGCGGATGCAACACTTGGCGCCGCCAAGGCCGCAATCGCCAGCAAGAGCAGTAGGCCCTTATACGGCGTCCCCCTCGAGACCCTCATATCGGGTCCACACCGACTATTCGCTCTCTGCATGTTCGCAGCCTTTCGTGCTTCGGGTGCCCCGAAGATACAACTCACCCACTAGGTTCCCCCGCAGAAAAGGGTACGCAAACACGTGTAACCTCACAAGGAAGATTGGAATTATGTGCGATTTCAAACCCATAGGAGATTTGACCCGTGGATGTACCTAAAGTTGTGGGTGCCGGCTTCAACGAAGCCGTGTATTTACTCGTACGACAAGTGCCCCCCGGTCGGGTCACAACGTATGGCGATATTGCGGGATTTCTGGGATCTCGACGGGTCGCCCGTCACGTCGGATTTGCGCTGGCGGCGCTCGCCGATCCAACGGTTGCCTGGCACCGGGTCATCAACGCGCAAGGCCGCATAAGCTTCAAAGGCGACTCAGGCCGAGCGATGCAACAACGGGCGCTGCTCGAGGCCGACGGCATTCAATTCGATGCGCGCGACCGAGTCGACCTCAAGGCGCTGCGCTGGCTGTTCCCCGAAACGCCTTTGTCACCGATCAGCGCGCCTTGACAGCGGCAGCCAGACGCCGGGCCGCGGCGGGGTGACGGGCCCTCCACTCGGGGTTGATGAAGAAGACCGCGTCGACCGTCTGCGTTGCGACGGCGCGCTGCGCCAGGCCGGTGTATGTGCCCGCAGCGATCTGGGCGTCGGCATATACGGCGCGTCGCTCACGACCGACCTTGCGGTGTAGCCCTGCGCCTCCCAACGTCACCAGGCTCAGCGCGCTGCCGTGCCGCGTATCTGCGCTGCTGAGGGTTCGGCCGCCTGTGGCTGTCACCAGCAGCATGCACATCGGAGCCGTGTTCGCGGCGACCTCGGCGAGCGCCGCTTCGGGCGCAGCCGTGCGAGTCTTGATGGGCGCGAGCTTCGAATTCAAGCGGGCCATCAACCCCCACGTAATGAAGGTGCCTGAGCCGACGCCGTTGAGCAAAACCGTGTGGCGCGCCGCGTCGAGTTGATCCGCGCGCTCGATGCCCGCCTTGGCGTTGCAGAGCAGGTGCACAAACTCGGGGTAGGCGACGGCGACCCGATCCATCATCAGCGCCGACTTGGGTTTTTCGAACTGATACAGGGCCCAGGCGTCGTCCTGCGCGAGGATCGCGTCGCAGCGCGGCGGCTCGCTGTCGATCCGTTCAAGGTTGTCCCACGACCCGCGGGTCGCAATCACCTCGACCGTCGCGTGGGTGCGTACTTTGGCAGCAATTGTGATGCCGAGTCGGTGGTAGTGGTCGCCCACGGCGCCGGTGCACAGCCGCAGCGTTGGCGTTTTGGCCTGGGCCGCAGGTACGACCAGCAGCCACGAGAGCCCCAAGAGTGCGAACGTCCGCATCACGCCTCCTTTGCGCGCCTCCAGGCGCTGAGTGCATCAACCAGTCCGGGGATTGTATAGGTGTCGGCGCTGATAACCACCCGCAGACCTGCGTCACGCGCAGTCGCGGCGGTAATTGGTCCGATGCAGGCCGCCGCTGCGCGCGCGCAAACCTGGGCCCATTCGTCGACATCAAAGAGCGCCCGAAAGTGTCGCACGGTGGACGACGCCGTGAACGTCACCAGATCGACGTCGCCGGCTGCGATTCGGGCGCGGACGATCATGTCGGGCGCCGGCGCGATCGTCTCATAGGCCGGCACTACATCGACCTGAGCACCCGCCTCGCGCAGCCGATTCGGCAGCACTTCACGCGCAATTCGAGCACGCGGCAGCAGGATGTGCTGACCGACGACCCCATCAGCAAGCAACGCGTCGAGGAACGCCTCTGCGACGTACTCTTCGGGCACGAGATCGGCACGCAACCCCTGGGCGTCAAGACAGCGCGCGGTCGCCGGACCAATGCACCCCAGGCGCGCGTTCGCGAAGGCCCGCGCGTCGAGACCGGCGGCGCGCACCGCGGCGAGAAAGTGACGCACGCCGTTCGCGCTGGTGAACAGGATCCAGTCGTACTGCGCCAGATTGGCGATGGCCTTTTGAACCGGCGCAGTGTGGCCGAGGCTGTCGATCGATATGGTCGGCAGCTGAATCACTTCGGCGCCCAATTCGGCCAACTGGGCGTTGAACCCGGCCTGCGTCTCCTGGCTGCGGGTGATGACAATCCGCAACCCGTGAAGGACGCGAGACTCGAACCAGGCGATGCGATCGCGCAGCGCGACGACCGGGCCGATGATGATCGTCGCCGGGGGTCGAACCGAGAGGGCGGCGCACCCGTCCAGGCGTGTCACCTGCGTGACCTGGTCTGGGCGGGTCGCCCAGCGCACGATGGCGACGGGCGTAGATGGCGGCTTGCCGGCTTCGATCAGCCGCGCCGCGATGGTGCCCAGACGGCGCGCGCCCATGTAGATGACGAGCGTCTCCATTCGGGTCAGCGCGGCCCAATCGAGGTCGGAGTCTGCGTCGGCTCGCTGGTGCCCGGTGCAAATGGCGAGCGTTGAGCCAAAGCGCCGATCGGTCACGGGGATCCCGGCGAACGCAGCGGCGGCGACGGCCGCCGTGACCCCTGGCACGACCTCGAAAGCGACGCCGGCCATGCGCAACGCCTCCGCCTCTTCCCCGCCCCGCCCGAAGACAAACGGATCGCCCCCCTTGAGGCGGACGACCTCTTGGCCGGCCAGCCCACGCTCAACCAGCAAGGCGTTGATCTCACTCTGCTTGAGCCGATCGGGCGGGCGCCCGACGCAGATGAGCTCGGCATCTGAATGCGCCCACTCCAGGATTGCCGGGTTCGCGAGATAGTCGTGGACCACCACCTCGGCGCGGCCCAGCAAGGTCTGGCCGCGCACCGTCAGCAAATCAGGCTGCCAAGGGCCCGCGCCCACGAGGTAGACGATCCCCAAAGCTGCGCGGTCGGTCACGAGCGCAGCGCCGCCAGGATCACGCGACCGCCGGCGTCGAGCACGTGTTCGGCGACCTCTTTGCCAATCCTCTCCGCGTCTTCCACGGCGCCCATCGCGATGTGTTCGACGATTTGGCTGCCGTCGACGGCGCCCACCATGGCTTTGAGCCGGAGGGTGCCGCGGTCGACCGTCGCGTATCCGCCAACCGGCACGCGGCAGTCGCCTTCGACGGCCCGCAGGAACGCGCGCTCCGCCCGGACACACGCGGCGGTCCCCGCATGGTGGAGTACAGCGAGGCGATCCAGAATCGGGGTATCACCATCGCGGCATTCGATGGCCAGCGCGCCTTGGCTTGCCGCCGGGATCCATCGCTCTGGGTTCTGCGCCAGGAAGTCGATGTTGCCATAAGTCTTGGGCATCTTCAGTCGAATGATGCCGGCCATCGCCAGGATGACCATGTCGACGCGCCGGTCACCCTCAGCGAGGACGCGCTCGGCGCGGGTCTGCACGTTGCCGCGGATTGACACGATCTCGGCCTTGGGGAAGCGCTGCCGCGCCAAGCTCGCGCGACGCAGGCTCGACGTGCCGATGGTGCGCACGTCGTCCAGCGACTCCCCCTGCCGCACAATCAAGCAGTCACGCACGTCGGCGCGCACCGGGATGGCGCCCAGCACCAGCCCATCAGGCAGCGCGGTCGGCATGTCTTTGAGGCTGTGCACGGCGATGTCGATGTCGCCATCGACCAGGGCCACCTCGAGCTCTTTGGTGAAGAGCCCCTTGCCGCCGATCTCGGCCAGCGGGCGGTCGAGGATATGGTCGCCAAGGGTCTTGAAGATGATCCGCTCGCACTCCACGTCGGGGTGCGCTGCGTGAAGTCGGTCACGGATGTAGTCGGCCTGCCAGAGGGCCAGGGCCGAGCCTCGAGTCCCAATGCGGATTCGCATGTCAGTCGCTCTCGGAGTTGTTGAGGTCATTGGGGTCGCGCGGCTTGAGCTTGAAGAGATGTTGGGCGGCCTCGAGCGTCGATTGGTCGCCCGTCTTCAGACCCTGCATCACGTCATGCATCAGCTTGTTGAGTACGCCGTCGACCAGCCGCTCGACCGAGCGCCGCTGACGTTTGTCGAGCGAGGCCAAGGTCGCGCCCGCGCGCTCGAACTCTGAGGCGCGCAAGCCCGACACCCGCTTACGCAGGGCGAGGATTGTGGGCGTGACGCTGCGGGCGGCGCTTTGACTGGCGAAGAACTTCTGGGCCTCGGCATCCACCAACTGCTCGGCGAGGTGCGCCTCGCGCAGTCTGCCCTCGAGGTTCTCCTCTGCGATCGACTGCAAGTCGTCGACGTCATAAACGAAAACGTTGTCAAGCGTATGCAGTGACGGATCGATATTCCGCGGGACGGCGATATCAATGAGGAAGATTGGTCGGTACTTTCTGGCCTTGAGCGCCTTCGCCATCATCTTGCGTTCGACCAGAAACGTGCGGGCCCCGGTGCTGGTGATGACGATGTCGGCTTCGACAAGGAGCCGCGGCAACTCATCGAGGCCGCGCGGATTGCCACCCAGCGTGCTGGCCAACTTGACCGCACTCTCGACGCTGCGATTGGCCACGAGCAGCTCGCTGACGCCGGCCTGCAAGAGATGCCGGGCAGCCAACTCGCCCATCTCCCCTGCCCCGACCAGGACGGCTGTCCGCCCGTCGAGCTTGCCGAAGATTTGCCGCGCAAGATCGACCGCGACGCTGCTGATGGAGACCACGCTGCGTGCAATGCCCGTCTCGGTCCGCACGCGCTTGGCGACCGAGAACGCGCGCTCGACCGCCCGACTGAGCAGCGGCCCGGTCAGCGAGAGCGCGCGGCAGGCTTCGAACGCCGCCTTGAGCTGACCGAGAATCTGGGGCTCGCCGACCACCATGCTGTCGAGGCTCGAGGCCACCCGAAAGAGGTGGCGAATCGCCGCCTCCCCCTCGTGCTGGTAGACGTGCTCATCGACTTGGAGCGCCAAACCCGTCTCGCTTCGAAGCACCTCTGCCAGGCGAGACGGCGGCGTGTTCGGCTCGAGGGTCGCGTAGATCTCGACGCGGTTGCAGGTTGAGATGATGACGGCCTCACGGCAACCGGCCAGGCGCGCCCGCTCCGCGATGGACGGCAAGGCGTCGTCGGCGATTGCGAACTGCTCGCGCAGCTGCACCGGGGCGGTCTTATGACTGAGGCCAAGGACTGTGATCATACCGCGCCCAAGCTGTACTGGGTCACGACGATCAACGCGGCGGCGAGCCCAACGGCGGTCAGAATAGCGGCCTTGCGCCCCCGCCAACCCGCGGTCAGGCGCGCCTGCAAGACGACCCCGTAGATCAGCCACGACACCATGGCCAAGATGTAGCTGAGCTTGATATGTCCCCCATGCTGCACCGCGTAGGCACCTCCGATGAGGACCGCGACCGTATAGACCGGAAAGCCCACGAGGATGCTGCGCAACGCGAGCCTATCGAGCACATCGAGCGACGGAAATCGCCGACTCACCGACGCCTTCCCCTTCTGTTTAAGCGCCCTCGCCTGCACCAAATACAGGACAGACGCGCCCGTCGCGAAGGCAAAGGCGGTGATGCCAATGAACGCCAGCGCGATGTGCACACCCAGCAGCCAGCCGAGCTCGTTGCTGCCGGCGCCGGCAGTGGGGTCTGATACCATGAAGCCGAGTTGGGTCAAGGCGGTCGCGAGCGCGCTGATGAAGCTGCCTAGGGCGTCGATGCGGTAGCGGCGCAACATGACCAGGTAAATCGCCGAGAGCGCCCATGCCGTCAAACCCAACCAGAGCGGCAACTGGCCGACGTCGAGGTGAGCCAGCCACACGAGCAGGACGGTCCATGAGACGACCGCGCCGGTCAGCAGCCAGCGCGCCGCCTTGATCAGTCCCTCGGACGACCGCCAATGGGTCGCGAGATATGCGGCGGCGCTGGCGCCAAAGGCACCAACGCCCAGGACGAAGGCGATCTGCATGATGCTCGCTCAAATATCCTGACTGGTCAGCCACTGGTCGACGGCGGCCCGATCGGGCGCGCGGCCAGACTCTAACACAGGCGCGAGAGGGCCTTGGAGCAGTGCACGAAGCCGCGCCGCTCGGACCGGCCCGGCGGGCCACTGCGCTCGAAGCTCTGCGACCAGATCGACGAGCGCGCCCCAGCTATGGGGCACATGGGCGTCGAGCCGGTCACGGATGGCGCGGGCAGCGGCCGGTGCACGCCCCGCGGTCGAGATCGCCACCCGCAAGGCCCCCCGCTCCAGCGTGCCCAACATTCGAAAGTCAGCCGGCGCGTCGGCGCGACAAACCCAGACCCCATGGGCCTTTGCGGCAGCCGATACGACGAGGTTTACTGTGGGCGTGGCGCAGGCGAAGACCCAATCAACGCCGGCACAATCGTTGGGGATGAAAGATCTGGCGGTATATTCAGGCGGCGCATCGGGGGCGACCCAGCGCAGCCGCGCGCCCAGATCGAGCAAACGTCGAGCGCGGCGGCGACCCACTGGCCCGGCACCCACGACAAGCACGTCGCGATCGCAGACCGTCAACTCAACGATGAGCCCAGGCGCGCTCAACCGAGGGCGGACTCGATGAACTTCTGCAAACCCGCGCGGGCGTTGCGAGGCGCACCGGCCATCTGGTTG
The DNA here is from genome assembly GCA_051276005.1 of Bradymonadia bacterium. Classification (GTDB taxonomy): domain Bacteria; phylum Myxococcota_A; class Bradymonadia; order UBA7976; family UBA1532; genus JBNMOZ01. The sequence continues at coordinate 13,655 of JBNMOZ010000051.1, forward strand.
ACGACCTTGCCGCCGCTGAACATGAACAGCGCGGGGATGCCCCGAACGCCAAGCTGAGACGCGGTGCGCTGGTGCTCCTGGGTGTTGATCTTGACCACCTTGACGGTGCCCTTGTACTCGGTCGCCAGGGCCTCGACGTGCGGTCCGATCGCCCGGCAGGGGCCACACCAGGGCGCCCAGAAGTCGACGAGCACGGGCACGTCGCTGTTGAGGACTTCCTTCTCGAACTCGTCATCAGTCAGCTCGATGTAATCGGCCATGGGTCTCTCCTTCTGCGTAATCTCTGGCTCAGCACGTCTCGGCTGAGCACGTTCTCGGCTGAGCACGTCCTCGGTGGCTGCCGACTTGGCCACGCACCTTGATGCCGTCAAAAGACCGTACGTCGCAGGTTGACGTTGAGCAACAGTCCCATCGCCATCATCACCGTGAGCACCGACGTGCCGCCATAGCTCATCAAAGGCAGCGTCACGCCCGTCACCGGCAACAGGTTGAGCACCATCCCCAGGTTCATGAAGACGTGCCAGAAGACCAGGGCGCCGACGCCGATCGCGACGTGCCCTCCGAATTTGTCGCGGGCCATCGCTGCGCTGCGCAACGCCCCTAAGATGATAAAGAGGTAGATGCCGAGCACCAACGCGCCGCCAACAAAGCCATGCTCCTCTGCGAGGTTGGCGAAGACGAAGTCGGTGTGGTTCTCGGGCAGAAATCCGCCCGCCACCTGCGTGCCCTGGGCGTGGCCCTTGCCCAAAAGCCCTCCAGAACCGACCGCGATGCGCGCCTGATGCGCGTGCCAGCCGGTGCCGAGCACGTCGGCCTCGCTGTCGAGCAGCGTCAGGATGCGGTCCTTCTGGTAGTCGCGCAGCACGAACTGCCAGGCGATCGGCGCGAAGATGACCGCCACAACAATGACCGTGATCATCGCGCGCCGCTCAAAGCGCTCGAAGGCGAGCATCGAGCCACCAATAAACAGAATCATCAGCGTGTGGCCCAGGTCGGGCTCCTGCAGAATCAGGAGCATCGGCACGCCCAAAAGCAGCATGACGGGCCACAGGTCTTTGAGCGAGTACCCGCCTGGGCGTGGCTCCTTCTGGAACCAATTGGCCAAGTTCAAGATCACGGCGATCTTCGCCAGCTCGGACGGCTGAAACCCGAAGAACCCCAGGTCGATCCAGCGTTTCGAGCCGTTGATCTCTTTGCCGAACACCAGCACCGCGATGAGCAGGAGCACGACCACGACGTAGAAGGCGGGCGCGAAGCGCTGCAAGTCGCGATAGTCGACCGCTGCCACGCCGATCATGAGCACCGTGCCGATGAGCATGAAGTTGAGTTGAGTTTGGTAGACGGTGCTGTTTGCCGCCAATGAGGTCGAGTGCAGGTTGATCACGCTGACGGCGCAGAGCATCGCCACCAGAATGATCAAGGCCCAATCGATCCGAGCGAGGATGCTGACGTTGCGACTCATCGGCGGCGGCGGCGGCGCTTGCGGGTGCTGCCCGGGCGTTCGCTGCTGGCTGTCGTCTGGAAGATAGGCTCAATGCGCTGGTGGTAGGCCTCGATGATCGCGCGGGCGACCGGTGCCGCGTCCTTACCGCCACTGCCGCCGTGCTCAAGGAAGACGATCACGACGATGCGCGGCGACTCCCAGGGCGCGTAGGCCGAGAACCAAGCGTGGTCGCGATCCTTGAACCGCTTGATGTTCTGGCGGCCGATGCCGCGGATGATCTTGCGCACCTGCGCGGTGCCGGTTTTGCCGGCGACGGTGCCGTAGGGCAGGCCCGCGAGGTGCCCTGTGCCACGCTTGTCGTCGTTGACGACGCGCTCCAGCGCCTTGTGCACGGCGCTCACATGGCTGGGATCGACCGGAAGCTCGCGCACCGTCTGGCTCTCGAAGCGCTTGACGACCGTGCCGTCTGCCGCGCGAATGCTGTCGACGATGCGCGGCGCAAAGAGCGTCCCGCCGTTCGCGAACGCCGCGAAAGTCATGGCCATCTGCACCGGTGAGGTCCGCACGTCGCCTTGACCGATGGCGGTCGACAGCGCGAGGCCATGCTGGAAGTTGCCGATCTTCTCATGGTGAGCGCGGGTGGGCACCTTGCCGCCCGACTCGCCGTTGATCCCAAGGCCTGGCTTGTCGCCCAGCCCAAACATGCGGGCGTACTTGGCCATCACGTCGAGGCCCATCTGCTCACCCAGCTTGTAGAAGTAGACGTCGGCCGACGCCGCCATCGCCTCGTACAGGTCGACCTTGCCGTGACCGGAGCGCTTGTGGCAGCGGAACGTGTTGCCGCCATAGATGTACTGGCCCGGGCTCTCGATGCCCTCGTCCGGATCGAGGATGCCCTCCTCGAGGGCCGCCATCGCGGTGATCACCTTGTAGATCGAGCCTGGGAAGTACGAGTGGACCGCCTTGTCGAGCATCGGGTTGTACGGGTTCTCGAGGAACCGCTCGTACGCATCACGGCTCAGCCGGCCCGACCACTCGTTGGGGTCGAACGTCGGCTTCGAGATGATGCCCAAGATGGTGCCGTCATCGGGCCGCATGACGACGGCGGCGCCTGACTCATGCTTCGACAACGCCTCGACCAAAATCCGTTGGACCTCGACATCCACCGTCAGCCAGACGTCATGCCCACGCTCGGGGGCGATGCGCCGGCGACTGGGATCGATGGCACCCTTGGCCCAGGTCTCGCCATCCTGCTTGCCGCCCAAGGCGTTGACCACATACCGCTCTCGCCCCTGACGACCGGCCAGCACCTGTTCAAACCGGCGCTCCAGACCGAAGCGACCCAACATGGTCTCCGCGGTATAGCCCCGGTCTTTATACTTTTTGAGCTCGTCGAGGCGTGGCTTGCCCAGGTAACCCACCAGGTGCGCGCCGATCGGACCTTCCGGGTACTGCCGCTGATATTCGACTCGAATGCTGAGGCCGTCGATCCGCGAGCGGAGCGCCTCGGTCTTCGAGACCAGCGTGCGATCGATGTCGCGGGCGACGCGCACCAACTTGTATCGATAGCGACCGCGTGGTCGCCGGATCTTCTCGCGCATGCGGATGGCGTCGAGCTCGTCAAGGTCGAGGACCTCGCGCAGCCCGGCGACCAATGCGTCTACATCCTTGACCTTATAGG
>JBNMOZ010000052.1:0-16710 GCA_051276005.1 Bradymonadia bacterium
ACCAACAGCGCATCGACCGCGCTCGCCAACGCCGTCGCGTCATCGGGTCGGATCAGGCGGGCGTTCTCGCCATCGGTCAGCAGCTCAGCCGCGTCAGGCAGCTGGCCTGCGACGATCGCGCGGCGCGCGGCCAGGTACGTGAACAGCTTGATGGGCAAGACGGTGGTGCCGTACTGCTGCAGCGGTGCGGCGCTCGGCGGAACCACCAGGACGTCGGCCGCCTGCAGCGCCAAAGTGAGCCGCTCACCGGTCAGATAGCCCGTCAGGTGCACGTTCGGCAGCGTCTTCGCCCGCGCGACGTACGGCGCGGCCTCTTCGCTGTCGATACCGCCGGCAAGCACCCACTGTCCCACCGTCGTCTTCTCGGCAGCATCGAGCAGCAAGTCGATGCACTTTACGGGCGCGATTCGCCCGGTATAGACGACGGTCGGGATGTCGGACAGATCCAGCGCTTTGCGCGCCTCGCTGGGGGTGCGCTCGGTGGCGAACGCCGACGGGTCGAAGCCGTTGTAGACCGTCTCAACCTTCGACGCCGGCACGCCATCGTCGATGAACGCGTCTCGCGCGAGCTTGGAGTGCGTGATGATGCCGACGAACGCGGCGTGCTCTCCGACCTTGCGAAACGGCGTCTTCGACCAGGGATACTGCGCGGTCAGCGGCCGATAGGTCTCGAACATGACCGGCATGCCCTTGGCCAGGCACGGCAAAATCGGCGCGATGGTGCGGGTGTAGACCAGATCATAGCCACCGCGCAGCGCCGCATGGGTGGCGGCCACGCCGGTCGCGATCTTGATGGGCACCCGCGACGTCGTCAGATGCGTCGGCAGCGGGCGAAGCCCGAATCCACACTCGGCATGAAAGTGGTCGCGCAGCTCGGCACGCAGCGTCTCATGCGGCGTGTGCCGCGCCCCCGGCCGCACCGGAAAGAGCAGATCAATCTCGGCCCCTTCAGCGGCGAGCGCCGAGAGGGTGTGCATGATCTGCAGCCCGCTGGCGGAGTTGTTGGGGAAGGTCTCGTCGGTAATGTAGGCGATGCGCATAGGACCAGACGTTGCTCGGCTGGTGCGCGCCCGTCAAGGAGAGGCCGAAGGACGCCGACCGAGGCGGCGCAAGAAGAGGGCGAAGGAGGCCGACCAAGTGGCCGGCCCACTCAGTCGTCTGCGAGTTCGACGGCGGAGCGCAGCAGGCGCATATCGCTCATCAAGTCGACGTACTGCTGCAGGCGCAGGTTGGCCTGGGCGAACTCCGATCGCAGGTCGGCGTCAAACGGTGACCGCTCGGCCGCGTCCTTCGCGAGCTGGTAGCCACCGGCCAGGTAAGTGTTGGCGCGGGTGAGCAGTTCATGCGACAGCGAGCCGCCATCCGACGTCTGACCGGCGCGGAACTCAACACCGGTTTGCGGATGCACGAAAGTCGCGACATCCCACCCTTCAGGATACTGGCGGTCGTCGCCTGAGCCCGTCTCGCTGATCGCGATGTACTCGGAGAAGTCGAGCTGCTCATCGAGCTCTGAGCTGTTGAACACCGCCGACAGGAGCAGGGTTCGCCAGACCATGTTGTACGAGACCGGCGCGTAGAGCCGCGCCACCCCGGCCATGTCGGCGTCGCTCTGGTCGAACTCTTCTCGGGCCACGAGCGCGCGGGGCACCACGCGGCTCGCCGCGGGGCCGTCGGACGCGACCAAGCTGCTGACCGTCTCGTTGAGATCGCCATCGGTCCACGCGAACATCATGTCGCGCACCAGCTTGAGCAGCTCTTTGCGGAAGATGCGCCAGTACCCGATGTTGAACGTTCGGCGATCGCCGATGTTTGTCACCCGAATGAAGCTGCTGCTCGTGTCCATCAGGAAGGTGACGAAGTTCGCCTTGTCGTAGTACGAGCCGATGTAGTCGAAGCGATAATCGTACTCGTCGGTGACCGTGTTCGTCTCCTGTCGACCCGTCCCGATGGGCAAGTCGAGCACTTCGCAATCCGCGGCGTCGGCCGGATCCATATGCGCCGCCGGCACATAGAGATTGCGATCGGCGTCGAGGCAGTGCTTGCCCGGCAACGGCGTCCCAAGAACCTGATTGATGAAGTTCAAACCAAGCAGCGACGCCTCGTACATGTCGTTACGGATGCCGATGTTATAGTTTTGATAGTAGTAGAAGAAGCGGAACGGGTACGTGATGTACGACGCCAGCCGGTTCTGTCGACCAAAGAACCCTTGGATGAAGTTTTGCTCCGAGCGCCCACGGCGGTAGGAGTTGAAGACGTAGTAGTTCCAGTAGTTGCGAATCGCCGAGCGAATCACAGCGGTGTGCGACGCGCCTTCGTCCCAGGTCCGGCACGAGAAGTTGCCGTTGAACTCATCCGAGCAGAAGCCGTACGGCACCTCGGTGTCACGCCAGTACTCGGCCACCGGGCGGGTCGGATCTTCCATGAACATCCGGGCGTTCTCAACAGCGCCCTGCATGCGAGCAGATTGGCGCTCGCTGGCCGTTACGTCGACGCGCCGGGCGATGTTCTCGGTGCCGTTGAGCAGCTCCGGGATCAGCTGGGCGCCCTCGATCCAGATCTCGGTGTCCAAGGCGGCCGGCACCTCAGTGTCGGGGTGGAAGGTCTCGACCAAGCCGCCGTACACAAACTTGATGGCCGCCAGATCGTACTTGCCCAAGCCGTGGATGTCGGAGTTAAACCGCGCGCCGTAGTCCATGATCGAGGAGTACTGATACTCAGACAGGCGCAGGCGGTTGTGCTCGTCGGGCTCGTCGGTGCGCTCCTGAATCGCCCAGTACTCGTCACGGTAGTTGAGCGCATCGAAGCTGCCTTCGAAGTTGTGACGCAGGCCAACGGTGTGGCCAATCTCGTGCAGCATGACGCCGCGGAAGATCGACTCGCGCAGGGTCTGGTAGACCACATCGGGATCGAGCCCCTTCATCTCCATGGCCAGACCGATGATCGAGTCGTCGGCGAACTCCGCCGTGTAGACATTATTCTCGCGCAAGACCCGCTGATACGCGTCGCGCTCAGCGTGGAACTTCTCGGGGTTGAGTCCCAGGTCGAGCGCCGCCTCTTCGAGCTCAGGCGTCATCTCTTCATTGGGATCCATCCCGAGCAGAGGCCGCAGCAACGCGACGTATTGCGGGTCGATCATGCGACTGCGGAACGCCGGATCCTGGCGCAAGCGCTCGAGGCGCTGCTGGCCTTCGTCGATCGGCCCGTTGAGCACGTTACGCATCGGATCGCCCGGAACCGGGTTCTTCAAGCGACGCTCGAAGTGCGCCTCGGCGGCGGCGCCATCGACCCGACCGTTGGGCAGGACGAACTTGCCGTACGCCGCGTCCATATCGACCTGTGCACCCGCCGTGAAGCGATCCATCGAGTCGGCCTTGAGCCCGAACTCCATGTCGGCCACCGACCGGCTCGATTCGATCCAGTCAACGTAGCTCTGGCCGCTGATCAGCGTGTTGAGATCAAGGTCTTCATTGAGCGCTCGGATGACATCGGCGGCCGAGCGCGCGTAGGTGTCGACCGACGCGCCGTAGACGTTCGCTGAGCCCGTCAACAGCCGGCCGTTCTCGGGATCGGCGGCCGAGGGCCCGTAGCCGAGGGGACCGCTGGGCTGCGGGTTGACCACCCAGTTGACCAGGTTGAAGCGCAGGTCGCCGACCTGCTGCCAAGTAAAGGGCGTCGCTTCGCCGCGGGTGCGCGTGTAGTGCGTCAGGCCCGAGCAGACCCGCTCGATGTTGCCAATCAACACGCCAGCGCCACCGGTCGCCTCGTCGATCACGTCGGCGTAGGTCTCGCCCTTGTCGGCCAGGTACGCGTCAATGCCTTGCGGCGAGCAGGTGTTGCGGCGGATCTGGAACATGCCGCCCTGCTGATGGGCGTCGCCGGCGAGATACATCCACGCCTCGCCATCAGACTCCGAGGTCAGCCGCGCGCGCAGCGTCGCCACCGCGGCGTCATCGGTGCCCAGCTCCATTTTGGCAGCCGCAGCCACCGCAAAAGGCGCGTCCCAATCGCCGGCCATCTGACCGGCCACGTGCTCGAGATCAACGGGGAACTGCGGGTTGAGGTAGTAGACGATCGGCTTGGGCTGCAGATCGGCGGCCGGGGTGGGTGTCCACTCTCCGTCCGCGGTCTGCGTCCGTCCGTTGGCCCAGATGTTGTGCACGTTCGCGTAGAACTCGCGGGTGTCGTCATGTCCGCCACCCAGGCGCTGGTCGTAGCGATAGCGTTCGGTACGGAAGTAGCCGAACTTCTCCATCTGCTCGTAGACCGCCTCGCGGCAATCCTCGATGTACTCGTAGACACCAGGCGCGAGCACGTCGTCGATCTTGGTGAGCAGCTCAGGCGTGCAGTGCAGCTCAATACGTGCCGACTCGACGTCGGGCAGCAGGTAGCCGTCGGGGCCGCGCGGCACGACGAAGCTGGTCACCCGGAAGGGCGTCTCGTCTTCGTTCTTCAGCCGATGCAGGTCTGCGTACTCGACGGGCTGGAAGGCGGCAGCTTGCGCCTCGTCGATCTTGACGAAGGAGTAGCGCAGCCGACCCTCACCGGTGCCGCAGTTCCACGTACCGTGGGTCCAGACGCAGCTCGTCAGGCTCGAGCTGAACTCGCCCATCAACGTGACCTGCATGTAATCGTCTTCGACGCGCAGGTGGTCCGGATCGTAAATCTCGTGTTCGCGGATGTAGTCCTGGGCGCGCTCCGCGAATCGAATCAACGGCAGCTCAGCGGCCGAGTCGGTCACCGAGCCCAGCCAGTTGACCCGGAAGAACGTGCGCTCATACCAGGGGCGGTCGGTGGTATTCTCTTGAATCCGATTGCCCGCCTCGCCCGTCGTCGGCGAGTAGTTGGTGCTGATATCGAAGTGCCCCGTGATGGGGAACTTGATGACTGGATCACCCTTGTAGGCCGCGCCGTCGAGGGTGCGTTCCCGATCAAGACCGGGGACCGCCTCATGGATGCGATAGCCGGTCAGCCACTGCTCGCCGATCTCCCAGCGGATCTTCTCGACGCCTGCCTCCCAGCCCTCAAAGCCGGTCGCGACGTGCGGCGCGATCTTGGTCACCGTCTGCTTGAAGTACCAGTCGCCCTCGAAGGACGTCTTCGTCAGATAGTGTGGCTGGACCTCGTTGATCTGGGTCAACGGCTCGGTGCAGCCCCCCAGGGCCGAAACACCGACGGCGGCCAAGCCCGCGAGCAGCAGCTGGCCAGTCAAGAATCGGCGCATCATGCGTCCTTTACGATGAGTCTGCGTCATATCGCTCATTTGGCCCGCCCAACGTCGAACCACGACTTGAGCTCGCGCAGGCTGGTCATGAACTCGACCATCTCTTGCAGGCGCTCATCGGCCGTATTGAACTCTTCCTGCAGCGCCGGGATGTTGCCCTCGCCCATCCGCCGCGCATCTGCCAAAGCGTCGCGCGCTTCGATCCAGGTGCTGTTGGCGTAGTTCTGTGACAGCGCGAGCAGGTCGAACGCGAGCGAGCGCCCATCGGCCGCCCGAGTCGCCCGGAACGTCTGCCCCGTGTGCGGATGCACGAAGGTCACCGCGTCGACCCCCTCACCCACTTGGCGATCGTCGCCCGAGCCGACCTCGGAGATCGAGATGTACTCGACGAAGTCGAGCTTGCGGTCGTGGCTGTTGGTGTTGAACGCGGCCGCGAGCGCGATGCTGCGCCAAGCCATGTTGTAGGGCAGCTGCGTGTAGACGCGCGGGATGCCTTCGAAGTCGTTGCGCCCCAGACCCACGCGCCGCGGATCGACAAAGAGTTGGGTGCGCAGACCGTCGTTACCGGCGAGTCGCTGGAACATGTTGGTCGAGCGGAAGAAGAACAGCGACGAGACCATCATGTCGCTGAGCAAATCGACCAAATCACCCTGGAAGGCCGAATAGAACCCTTGGGTGAAGGCGCGCGCGTCGGTGTCATCGGTGACCCGGAAGAACCGCGTGCGGTTCTGGAAGAGCGCGTCGAGCAGGCTGTCTTTGTCGTAGTACGTGCCCAGATAGTCGTACTGGTAGTTGTACTCGTCGTTGAAGTCGCTCCAAGTGCCACGCCCCTCGCCCAGACCCACGTTGATGCTGTCGCACTCCCGCTGAAACTCGTAGTTGAAGTAGAAGTTGGGCAGGTACGTGTTCACGCCCTCCGCCAAGCAGTATTGGCCCGGCTCAGGCGTACCGATCACCTCGCTGACGAAGTTGAGGCCCAAGGTGGCGGCCCGCAGCAGGTCGTCTCGCGTGTCGACGGGATAGGCGTCGTAGAACCGGTAGTAGCTCCACGGGAACGACAGGTACTCAGCCAGCCGTGCCTGGCGCCCAAAGAAGCTCTGGATGAACCCATATTGGTTGCGACCACGGCGGTAGTTCGAGAACAGGAAGTAGTTCCAGTAGCGCTGAATAGCGCTCTGCACGACCTCGGTATGGTTCGCGCCCTCGTCCCAGGTGCGGCACTTCAGGTCGCCACGCCTGTCGTCGGTGCAATAAAAGTACGGGACGGTGCGCTCGGTCCAAAAGTTGGTCGCGGACTGTTCGCGGTCCTCAAGCAGCTTCTCGGCGTTGCGCAACACGCCGGCGAGCTTCTCAGCCCGCAGCTCGGCGACCGGGCGGTCGGTGCGCGCGGTCAGGTTGCTCAAGTCGCCGCCGAGCATGGCGGGGATCTTGGTGTAGTCTTGAAACTCGAGCTCCAGATCGAGGCGGCCGGGCACATCGACCTTGGCGGCGAAGGCCTCGACGTGCTGGCCGTAGACGTACTTGATAGCCGCGTTGTCGTACTTGCCCAAGCCCTTGGTGTCGGAGTTGAAGCGCGCGCCGTAATCCATGATCGACGCGTAGCGATACTCCGGCAGACGCTGGGCGTCCCATTCATCGGGGCTGTAGCGCTCGCGAATCTGCCAGAAGTCATCCTGGTAGTTGAGCGCGTCGTAGCTGGCCTTGAAGTTGTGCCGCAGACCGACGGTATGCCCAATCTCATGCAGCATCACGCCCTTGAAGATCTCGCGGCGCAGCTGCTGATAGACCTCTTCAGGCTCGAGCCCCTTGAGCGCGATGGCCTGCCCGATGACCGAGTCGTCCATGCCGTCGGCCAGGAAGATGTTGTTCTCAGCCGCCAGGCGGCTGCGCTCCTCGTCGAGCTGGTAGATGGCGCCGCGATCGACAGCGAGATCGAGCGCGAAAGCCTCGGCGGCCTCGGTCAGCGGCTCGTTGGGGGCCAGGCCGTGCAGCGCGCGCGCGGCCTGCACCATCGGCTCACTGAGCATGCGACTGCGGAACGTCGGGTTCTGCTTGAGCGCCTCGAGCCGCGCCTGGCCTTCGTTGACCGGCGTGTCCATCGCCCACTTCATCGGGTCGCTGCCATGCGGCGACCGCATGCGTTCGCGCATATGAGAATGCATACGGGCCTTATCGAAGCCGTTGTCGGTCTTGAACGGGCGGTAGCCCTCCATGCCGGGGGTGCCCAAACGCTCGGACACGCGCTGCTGGAAGTCCCGGTTGACCTCAACCGGGCTGATGGCCGCCTGCGCGCCCGTCTTCGAGATCCACTGCGCGAAGCTGCGACCCTCGAGCAGGCACAGGTCTTCGTCGTCGGCCTCGGTACACAGCTCGCCGTTGATGTACCGCACGATGTCGGCCGCTCGGCGGGCGTAGACGTCGATCGCGGCGCCATAGACGTGGGCGTTGCCCGAGATGAGCTGCCCGGTCTCCTGATCCGCCGAGGACGGGCCATAGCCCAGAGGGCCGCTCGCCTGGTCCTGGTTGACCCACCACACGAAGCTGAAGCGAATGTCGCCCATCTGCTGCCAGACGAACGGTCGGTCGAATGTCGCCGAGTCCTGCGTCAGCGCAGCGCACACCCGCGCCATGTTGCCAACCTGCAAGGTGGCCCCGGCCAGCGCCGCGTCCACCGTCTCTTGCATTGCGGGGTGCCCGTCCACATAGCGCTCAATGCCCGTCGGAGAGCAGGAGTTCTCGCGGATCTGGAAGAGCATCCCGGCGTCCTGGCCATCCAGGAAGACGCCGTTGTCGTCGCTGTTGTAGTCACCGCGCAGTTGGCTGGCGATCGCCTCGGGGTCCTTGCCGGTTGCGGCCATCGCCGCGTTCATGAAGACGTCGTTCCAGTCGGCCGCGATCTCGGCCGCAGTGGCCTTGAGATCATCGGGGAAGTCGGCGTTGAGGTGGTAGATCACTGGGCGCAGCGCGCGCGCCTTCAGCGGAATCCGAACGCCGTCTGCGTCCTTGGTTGCCTTCCAAATCTGGTGATGGTTGGCCAAGTGAATGCGGTTGTGATCATGCCCGCCACCGACGCGCCGATCGTAGGCGGTCTTCTCGGTCCTGAAGTACCCAAAGCGGCCATTCTCGTGCCACTGCAGCGAGCGACAGTCGTCGACTGTGATCTCGGGCCCAAACGTATCGAGCACCTCAGGCGTGCAGGCGACGTCGACCATGGTCCCGCGCTCGGGGCCGACGCTGACGGTCGCGTACTTGACCGTGCGCGTGTTGTCCCATCGGCCGTTGTCGTTCGCGTCGTCGAACGACTCACCATCATCGAAGCGTCCGTTCTGATTGGTGTCGGTGAACGACTCGGCGCCCTCTTGCATCATCTCGCTGTCGAGGTGCTGCGCCGGCTCGAACTGGGCGACCTCATCGGCGTCGATGCGCTTGAAGCCGTGACGGACCTTGACCTCGACCGAGCCACACGGCTGACCGTAGATGCTGCTGACGTGCCCCGCGAGCAGGCAGGCCAGGCCGCCATCGCTCGTCGTCGCAACCTGGGTGACCATCATATGGTCGTCGCCAACCTGCATGGCATCCGGGTCGAACTTGTCGTGCTCACGCCCATAGTCGCCGGGCGGGGTCGCCCCCTGAAAGATCTCGCTCATCAACGTAAACAAGCCGGAGCAATCGACCGGGCCCGTCTGCATCGGCGTCGCCCAGTTGACGCGCAGGTAGTCGCGCTGCCACCAGGGCCGCAGGGTCGAATCTTCGACGATGACGTTGGACTGTGCCCCCGTAGAGCGGTCGAAGTCCCGGATGATGTCGAAGTGAGAGATGATGGGCCAAGAGGCGACCGGATCACCGGTGTACTCGGCGCCCGGAAGGGTCGAGAGCGCGTCGAGGCCCGGTACGACCTCGTGCACGCGATAGGCGATCACCAAGTCTTCACGCACCTCGAAGCGAATCTTCTCCAGACCGCATTCAATACCCGTGAAGCCGTATGCGGCCGTCGCGGGAAAGTCGACGACCGTCTGACGGTAGTACCACTCGCCGTCGAGCGCTGACTTCGCCTGATAGTGTGGCTGCACGCGGTTGATGTCTTCAACCTCGTCGGTGCAGCCACCCAGGCCAAGCGACACCAGCGCGAGCGCGCCCAGGAGCCATCGCCTCAGATGCATGTCTTACCCCTCATCAGTGACCCATGGTCACCGAAATTTCCTTGATGGAACTGCCGTGTGCGTCCTGCAACGCCAGCTCTCGATACGGTGGTTGTACGCAATGCGCGCGCCCAGGTGTAAAGAATTGTGAAGGGGAATACTGGGCCACATCGTCGCGCGCTCGGTCGCTGCGCGCGTCCGCGGTCAGCGCCGCGTCGCCGCCCATCTCGCCGCCCGGCATCGACCCCTCCCAAGTTCGCTCACCATCGACCCCGTCGCAGTTCTGATCGATGCCGTCACCCGGTGTGTCGGGCGCGCCCGGATGGATGGCCGGATCGGCGCCGTTGCAGTCGCGAATGAAGTCATCCGCGCACGCGCCTGACACCGGTGCGCCGTCGCCATCCGCGTCAACGCCGCTGTAATCGCAGGCGCAGCACCGCAGGGTCATGCCAAAGAGGAGAAGGGCCCATCAACGCCAAGTACTCGGCGCGCGGGTGGAGGAGGCAGCGCCCCAGAGGCGCGCGGGGCTTACGGTCGGCTGCATTATGCCTCTGGCGAGGCAGACGACAGCTCAAGCGTCACACGGGCGTGTGATCAGCCTTCGAACGTCACATCGGTGATCTCATACTCTTTCGCGCCGCCGGGCGTGCGCACGCGCACGGTGTCGTCGACGTGGCGCCCGATGAGCGCCCGAGCGAGCGGTGAGCTGACCGAGATACGGCCATCTTTTACGTTCGCTTCGACCTCACCCACGATGGTCAAGGTCCGGTCGGTCTCGGTCTCAAGCGCGAAGAGCGATACGGTCGCGCCGAACTTGACCCGATCGCCACTGAGGTTGCTGATGTCGATGACCTCGGCGCGGGAGAGCTGGTCCTCCATCACGCGGATCGTGGCCTCGAGCATGCCCTGCTTCTCTTTGGCGGCTTCGTAATCAGCGTTCTCGCGCAGATCACCATGACCGCGTGCGATCTCGATCTCATCGGCGACGGCGCGCCTATCGTGGGTCTTGTGGCGCTTGAGCTTCTCGCGCAGCGCTTCATAACCCTTCCGTGTGACGGGCATTCGCTTCATGGGGACCTCCGGGTCGCAGGGCGTTTGGGTACGTTCAAGTCGACGATGTCGGCAAGCGCGCATGATGGTCTTGCAGCGCGCAGACGTCCACCGGGGCGCCGCGCAGGCGTTCGATGGCATCGACCGTGGCCTCGGCGCCAACCAGCGTCGTCGAGTAGGGCACGCTTAATCTCAGGGCGGCTTGGCGCATGCCCTGACTGAGGGGGATCAACCGCTGATTGCGCGTCGTGCACAAAACGAGCTGCACCTGACTGTCGCGAATCGCGGTGACCGTATTTGGCGCGGCCTCGCGCTCCTTGGCCACCATCGACGCAGGAACGCCGGCGCTGACCAAGGCCGCATGGGTACCCTTGGTCGCGATGAGCTCGAAGCCCATGGCAGACAGGCGACGAGCCAATTCGACGAAGCCCGCCTTGTCTTCGTTGGCCGCCGACAGCAGCGCGCACCCCGAGGTCGGCAGCGCGGCGCCCGTGGCCTGCTGGCTCTTGAGGAACGCCGTCGCGAAGTCGTCGCCGATGCCCATCACTTCGCCCGTGCTCTTCATCTCGGGGCCCAGCAGCGTGTCGACGCCAATGAACTTCGCGAACGGGAAGACGGCTTCCTTCACCGACATATACGGCGGCGTGATGTCTTGGGTGAAGCCCAACTCGGCGAGCGTCTCGCCGGCCATGACCCGCGCCGCGATCTTGGCCAGCGGGCGGCCAATCGCCTTGCTGACGAAGGGCACAGTGCGGCTCGCGCGCGGGTTGACCTCAAGCACGTAGATTTCGCTCGACGCGACGGTGCCGTCGGCGCCCGGCTTGACCGCGAACTGCACGTTCATCAGGCCTACGACGCCCAGCCCTCTGGCCATCGCGCGGGTCTGCATCTTGACCTCGTCAATGACGGCGGCCGGCATATCGTACGGCGGCAGGCTACAGGCCGAATCGCCGCTGTGGATGCCCGCTTGTTCGACGTGCTGCATGACCCCGCCGATAACGGCGCGCTCGCCGTCCGCGACACAATCGACGTCGAGCTCAACCGCGCCGTCCACGAAGTGGTCCAGCAGGATCGGCTTGTCGAAGGACACCTGAACGGCTTCGCGCAGATAGCGCCGCAGGCTGTCCTCGTGGTTGACGACCTCCATCGCGCGTCCGCCCAGCACATAGCTGGGGCGCACGACCAGCGGATAGCCAACCTCGTTGGCGACCGCGATGGCCTCCTCTTCGCTGCGGGCCAGCCCGTTGACCGGCTGACGCAACCCCAGACGCTGCAAGAACTGCTGGAACCGCTCGCGGTCTTCAGCGAGATCGATCGCGTCCGGCGACGTCCCCAGGATCGGCACACCGGCCGCTTCGAGTTGTTGGGCCAGCTTGAGTGGCGTCTGCCCGCCGTACTGCACTATCAGGCCGATCGGCTGCTCGACGTGTACGATCTCAAGCACGTCTTCGAGCGTCAAAGGCTCAAAGTACAGGCGAGCTGAGGTGTCGTAGTCGGTGCTGACCGTCTCGGGGTTGCAGTTGACCATGATGGTCTCGTAGCCCGCCTCTTCGAGGGCGAAGGCCGCGTGACAGCAGCAATAGTCGAATTCGATGCCCTGCCCGATCCGGTTGGGCCCGCCCCCCAGGATCATGATCTTCTTGCGGTCGGTCGGCTCGGCCTCGCAGCCTGTCCCGTGACTGAGGGGCTGCTCGTAGCTCGAATATAAGTACGGGGTGTGCGAGGCGAACTCGGCCGCGCAGGTGTCGACACGCTTGTAGACCGGGCGGATGGCCTCGGCATGACGCCAGGCGCGCACCTCGGCCTCAGTCTGGTCGCGCAATGCCGCCAATCGTTGATCCGAGAAGCCATTGGTCTTCATGATCCGCAACGCGTCGGCGGTCGGCGATGGCAGCGCCTGCCACTCCGCTTCCAGCTCGACCAACGCGCGAATCTGATCGAGGAACCAGGGGTCCCAGCCGGTCAGCGCGCGCAGCTCGTCCTCTTGCATGCCGTGCCGCATGGCGTCGGCGATGTAGAAGAGGCGGTCGGGGTGCGGGCGCGCGAGCACAGCGCGGGCGGCCTCGATGCTGTCGACCAAAGGCTCAAGCCCGTAGCGATCGATCTCCAGGCTGCGCACCGCCTTTTGCAGGCTCTCCGCGAAGGTGCGCCCGATGGCCATCGCCTCGCCGACCGACTTCATCTGCGTGCCGAGCGAGACGGTATGCGCCGGGAACTTCTCAAAGGTAAACCGCGGCCACTTCGTGACGACGTAGTCGATGCTCGGCTCGAAGCTGGCCTTAGTCACCCGCGTGATATCGTTCGGGATCTCGTCGAGCGTGTAGCCCACGGCGAGCAGCGCGGCGACCTTGGCGATCGGATAGCCGGTGGCCTTGCTGGCCAACGCGGAGCTGCGCGAGACGCGCGGGTTCATCTCGATGATGACGACGCGTCCGGTGTCTGGACACACGCCGAACTGCACGTTGCTGCCGCCCGTATCCACGCCGATCTCGCGGATGCACGCGATAGAGGCGTCGCGCAAATACTGATATTCGCGATCGGAGAGCGTCAACGCCGGCGCGATCGTGATCGAATCGCCCGTGTGCACCCCCATCGGATCGACGTTCTCGATGCTGCAGATGATCACCACGTTGTCGGCGGTGTCACGCATCACCTCGAGCTCGTACTCCTTCCAGCCGATGATCGACTCGTCGACGAGCACCTCGGAGGTCGGAGACGCGTCAAGCGCGCGCTGGGCCAGTTCGTCGACCTCATCGGCGTGATGCGCCACGCTGCCGCCCGTCCCGCCCAGCGTGAAGCTCGGCCGCAGGATCAGCGGATAGCCGTAGTCGACAGCGCAGGCGCGCACCTGCTCTGGCGTGCGGCAGATGCGGGCGCGGGGCATGTCGAGCCCAATAGACTCCATCGCCGCCTTGAACTCTTCGCGATCCTCGGCCTTGCGGATGGCGCCCACGCTCGCGCCAATCAGCTCTACGCCGTACGTCTCAAGCACCCCGGCATCAGCGAGACTGAGCGCGGTGTTGAGCGCGGTCTGCCCGCCCAATGTCGGCAGCAGCGCGTCGGGTCGCTCCTTCGCGATGATCCGCGTGACCGCCTCGACCGTGATCGGTTCGATATAGACCCGATCTGCAGTCTGCGGATCGGTCATGATCGTCGCAGGGTTGGAGTTGACAAGAATTACCCGAAAGCCGTCCTCGCGGAGGGCTTTGCAGGCTTGCGTACCTGAGTAGTCGAATTCACAGGCCTGACCGATAATGATCGGGCCAGATCCGATGATCAGGATGGATTGGATGTCTTTACGGCGCGGCATAGCCGTCGGCATATAGCGGACCGCTACGCGATGCGCCAGCCGCACGTCAGTTCAGCGTTGCGCCAGGGCGTCCCAAAGGCTGCGCACCGCGGTCTCGGCCTCGGCCCAATTGCACCGCGCTGCCTGCACGATGGCCGCCTCGGCGAGCGCCTCAACCTTCGCTGGGTGGGCCAATAAGTCGTCGATCGCCCGCGCGAGGTCGGCGGCGTCTCCCGGCTCGAAGTACCGCGCCGCTGGGCCCGCGTAGCCACGAATTACGGCAAGATCCGGCGCGATCAACGCGCGGCCGGCACCCAAAGCCCACAACACGGCTTGCGGAATCCACGCGCCACTCGTCAGCGCGCGCCCCGCCTCGGCCGGGCAAATGACGATGCG
The DNA here is from genome assembly GCA_051276005.1 of Bradymonadia bacterium. Lineage (GTDB taxonomy): Bacteria > Myxococcota_A > Bradymonadia > UBA7976 > UBA1532 > JBNMOZ01. The sequence goes on from JBNMOZ010000052.1 coordinate 14,096, forward strand.
GCTGGCCGCCAGTCGCGGCTCGATATCGGCCAGCGGCGCAAAGGTCACTCGCCGATCCAGTCGCGCATGCTGAACCCTGCGCTCCAGACCCGACGACGCCCCGCGACCCAAGGCGAAGGTCGCCCGCCAAGGCCGCTTCAGACGAGTCAACGCGGTCACGAGCACATCCCAGCCGCTCAAATCGCCCAGGTCGCCCGCGAAGAGAAGATGCGGCATGTCGGGCAGCGGGCTGGGTTCGATCTGGGGCACGCCATCACGAATCGTCCAAACCCGGTCCGATCGCGCGCCGCGGCGAACCAGGGTGGCTGCTTCGCTGGCTGACCGGGCGATCACCGCATCGGCGCGGCCGATACACCGGTCCTCAAGGGCAACCAGATCGGCGATGCGCTCGGCGGGCCATGGTGGCCTCTCGTCGCGCAGACGCTGCGCAGGCGTCAGCCCCGGTTCGACGAGAACCTTGTTGCCCTTCCAGGCCTGCAAGATGGCCGGCACGGCAAGGTGCACGCCGAAGCAATGGATGATCTTCGGGCGTAGGCGCGGCAAATGATGCCGCAAGGCCTGCCCGATAGCTGTCTCGCGCATCGCGGGGCTGGCACCGGGCGGCACGTCGATGGGGAAGTGGTGCACGCCAGTGATCAGCAACTGGTCGCCGTTGCCACGCGGCGCCATGACCGCCCCGCCGCCGTGTCGGGCCAGGCACGCCGCGCGATGCATGATCCGGCGCGCATCGGGATCGATGCCCGGCACTGGGTCGGCCGCGACCAGCAGCACCGCCGTCCGCGGAATCACGAGGCGTTGGCCTGTCGCAGCGCTTCGGCGGCGTTATAGGACGACCGCACGAACGGGCCCGCGAAGACATGGCGAAAGCCCAGCGCCTCACCAAATTCGCGATACGCGGTGTAGGCGTCCGCCTCCAACCAATCGACGACCGGCACATGGGTGAGGCTGGGGCGCAAGTACTGCCCAATCGTCACGACGTGTACGCCCGCGTCGCGCAGGTCGATCAGCATCGCCTCGACCTCGGCCCGACGCTCGCCCAAACCGACCATCAAGCCGCTCTTGACCGTCAACTGCGGCACCGTGTCTGCCACGTGACGAAGGACGTCCAGCGATCGGTAGTAGCGTGCCCGAGGGCGCACTCGACGATACAGGCGCGGCACCGTCTCGATGTTGTGGTTGAAGACCGTGAGCGCCGGATGCAGCGACGCGTCGACGGCCGCCAGATCGCCCAAGAAGTCGGGCGTGAGGATCTCGATGTCAGCGGCCGGGCTCACCGCATGCACCGCGTCGATGCATGCGTGAAAGTGCGCCGCGCCTCCATCGGGTAAATCATCGCGGTTCACGCTCGTGATGACGACATGTGCGAGGCCCAACTTCGCAGCCGCCTCCCCCACCCGGCGCGGCTCATCTGGATCCAGCGGCGCTGGGCGCGCGGTGCCCACCGAACAGAAGCCACAGGCCCGCGTACAATCTCGCCCCATAATCATGAATGTGGCAGTGCGAGCCGCAAAGCACTCCGCGAGGTTCGGGCAGCGCGCCTCTTCGCAGACCGTATTTAGGGACGACTCTCGGAGCAGCTGACGCACCGCCCGCACTTCGGGCCCCGTCCCTGTCTTTCGACGCAGAAACGCCGGAAGGCGCAGCGCCGCGCGGTCGCGCCCGAATCGATCGTCCTGAGGATGCGCCGGTAAAACCGGCAGCGAGTCACGTCCCATGCAGCACCTCCATGCCGAGCATCTCTACCATTTCGTCCGCCCTTCCGAAAACCATGGTTGACAGGCCATATGGCCATCCATATTCTGCCGCGCGCTTCGACGTCGTCGTGGGTGAGCGGTTTGCTGCCGATTGGATAGCCCTTCGCGGGTAACCATAGCGTCGATCAATTCATGAGGAAGGTTTCTCCTTGAGTCAGAATGAGCTGGTGCTGCGCCCCCTCGAAGTCATCGTTGAAGGTGACAACGTGGAGCGGGCGATAAAGGCACTCAAGCGGAAAGTCGCCCATGAGGGCATCTACAAGGAGCTCAAGCGTCGGCGCTTCTATGAGAAGCCGTCGGTCAAGCGCAAGCGCAAGCAGCGTGAGGCTGAACGTCGCCGTCGCAAGGAGCGCCGTCGCGCCCTGCGCGCCCGCAACCGCAGGCGCTAAGACATGGTCGCGGGCTACACCGCGGCGAAGGTCTTTTCGGCTACGAAGGCGAAGGAGCGCTCAGAACTGGGCGACTACCTGACGACTTGGCTGGCAGAGGTCGGCGATACCGTTGAGGTGGTCGATACGGTTGTGCGCCAATCCAGCGATCGGCAGTTTCACTGCCTTTCGATGATCGTCTTCTACCGACAGGTCGCGCCAGACGCCTGAGGGGCGTGCTGCATCCTTTTGCATGCGCGACCGATCTTTGGCGCATCCTTCCTGCACGCACGGTGCGAGCGAACGAGTTTCGCCCGAAGGCACCGCCGCGTCCCCCCCGTCTTTGGACGTGCGTCCCGTCTATTGTAGATAGACCACCCCCTCGCAGACCACACCCGAACTTAATGAACGCCCGCAGCCGCGGATCGCGATGGGTTCGGGCTTTCAGCCATCGATCATAGCCGCGGCTATCGGCATGAATCCGGCCAAGCGG
>JBNMOZ010000053.1:0-16567 GCA_051276005.1 Bradymonadia bacterium
GTTGAGCCGATCGATCAGCGCCTGCAGATCGACCCGCTCGTCGTCGCCCTCGTCCATCTCGAAGCGGCCCAGATGGTCGGGGAACAGGTCGGTGCCGTACGCGCCCTCGTAGAGCGAGTCGGTGCGCACAAACCAGCGATCGAGCATCTGCTCGTCGAGGGTCTCGAGGTTGTTGTAGACCCCGTACAGCTCGTCGTTGAGGAACACCCGCGCGTACCCCGTGCGCGGCGCCGCGACGCCCATATCGCGCAAGACCGTGTAGGCCAGCCACTCGTGCAGCATCGAGCGATCCTGCACCATGTTGTTGAGCGTCAGCTTCTCCAGACCGTTCAACCGCTGCCCCGGCACCTGGTCGATCTTGACCTTGAAGCCCGACTTGCGGTCGAGCGTGCGGAAGCTGCCCAGCCGGCCCTTGAGGCGAATGCCGACCACGATGGGTGCGCCGTCTTCGATGGCCAAGGTGCCCTCGACGTACTCGCGCGGCTCGCGGCCCAGCTCGGCGATCGCCTCAAGCGGGAGCGTCAGATGGATGTCGGTGAGGCGGTCGGGGTGAAAGAAGTGGACCTCGTCGTCGACCCTGAGGTTGGCCGCGCCAGGGGTCGGCAGCGCCCGGGCGAAGTCGCCCGCGCCGTCGGGCAGTCGGCCCCACGAGAACGCGCGCGGCTGGGCCTGCAGCGCGACGCGGTCAACCTCGACGCCGGCTTGATCGCGCAGCACCACGACCTCGTCGCAGCCGATACCAAACGACAGCCCGTCATCGCGGGTGAGCGCGACGATCGCGCCCGGGTCGAGCACCAGATCGAGCCGGTCACCGGCCTGCCCCGGATCGTCGGCGACGGTCCAGCCTTCGAGGTCAGCGGGGCCATCGCCGATGTTGATCAGCTCGATGAAGTCGCCGCCCGCGCAGTCGACCTCGTTGATGCGCATGTCGATGCCCCATGGCGCCGCGTTGGGTGCGCCCGGCGTGGGTCGCGTCGGCTGCCAGTCGCCCACCCCATCGGGCAGGCGGCCCCAGGTCAGCCCACGGCGCGGATCGCCGCTCACGGCCTCTGCGCCCACGCTGCCGTCGGGTCGCCGCAGGAACACCCGCTCGTCGCAGCCGACGCCAAACTCGAAGCCGTCGAGGCGTAGGACCGCATTGGGATCAAGCACTTGCGCCGGCAGCGCCCAGCCTGGCCCGGCGCGATCGTCGCTGAGCGTCCAACCGCTCAGATCGACCGGCGCGTCGAGGGCTATCACCTCGATCCACTCGTCGCCGCGGCATTCGATCTCGTTGATCGCGAGCTGGTCGAGCGCGATGGGCGCCGCATCGGCGACGGCCGCGTCGGCGACCGCGTCAGCGAGCGCGCCATCCGGCAGGCGCGCATCGAGCGCCGCGTCGGCTTCAGCGTCGCGGTCAGCGACGGCCTGATCGGGCACATCGGCGTCGGGCGCGACCCGCTGATCGACGGTCGCATCGGCGACGATGGTCGCGTCGCCCTCGATGACCTGGGACGGGTGAGCGGTGTCGCAGGCGCTCAGGCCCAGGAGCGCAGCGATCGACAGCACGGTATTGGAATATCTCATCCCTGAAGTCTACGCGGAACGGACGGGGCGAGTCATAACGATTCAGGCAGCGCATGACGCGCTCATGACAAACGGATGATGCCCGAATGACCCCCGAACCGCGGTGAGTTGGCAGGCTGAGCGCACTGAAGAAAGGACCCCCATGCGCCCGCTTCGATCCTTCATCTCGCGCCCGTCGCTCCTCAGCCTTTTGGTGGGTGCCGGCCTGACCGCCTGCGCCGGTGGCTCATCGCCCCACGCCTCGATCGCCATGGCGCCGCCGGCCCCCATGGCCATCGAGGCGCCGCCCCCCGGCGGGATCTCCCGCGAGGCGTACTCGAAGATCACCGACAACCCGTTCTTCGACGCCAAGGCCACCGCGCTGTCGACGTTCAGCGTCGACGTCGACACGGCCGCCTATGCGAACGTGCGTCGCTTCTTGAACCAGGGCAGCCTGCCCCCCAAGGACGCCGTGCGCATCGAAGAGTTGGTCAACTACTTCGAATATGCCTACCCCGATCCCACCGGCCCCGACCCGTTCGGCGTCAACGCTGAGGTCTCCGAGGCGCCCTGGAACCCCGCCCATCGGCTGGTGCACATCGGCGTGCAGGGCAAGCGGATCGACGCGCGAGACTTGCCGCCCAGCAACCTGGTCTTCCTGCTCGACGTGTCCGGCTCGATGAACAGCCCCAACAAGCTGCCGCTGCTCAAGCAGGCGTTCGGCATGCTGACCGAACAGATGCGGCCGCAAGATCGGGTGGCCATCGTGGTCTACGCCGGCGCCGCGGGCCTGGTCCTCGACAGCACGCCGGGCACCGATCGCGGCGCCATCATGGGCGCCCTCAACCACCTCTCAGCGGGGGGCAGCACTGCGGGCGGCGCGGGCATCAAGCTGGCCTACGACACCGCGCGGGCGCACTTCGTCAAGGGCGGCAACAACCGCGTGATCCTCGCGACGGACGGCGACTTCAACGTCGGGGAGTCCAGCGACGGCGGCCTCGTGCGGCTGATTGAAGAGGAGCGCGAGAGCGGGGTGTTCTTGACGGTGCTCGGCTTCGGCAGCGGCAACTATCAAGACGCGAAGATGGAGGCCCTCAGCAACGCCGGCAACGGCAACGCGGCCTACATCGACAGCGCCCTCGAGGCCCGAAAGGTGCTCGTCACCGAGATGGGTGGCACCTTGATGACCATCGCCAAGGACGTGAAGATCCAGGTCGAGTTCAACCCCGCGCGCGTCGCGCAGTACCGCCTGATCGGCTACGAGAACCGCTTGCTCAACGCGCGCGACTTCAACGATGACGCCAAGGACGCGGGCGAGTTGGGCGCCGGACACAGCGTGACCGCGCTCTACGAGATCGTACCGGTCGGCGTGTCTGATGCGGTTGGCCTCGCGAAGACCCCGGCCGTCGACCCGCTCAAGTACCAGACAGTGCGAGCGAGCGCCGCCGCCTCGAGCCCCGAACTGCTCACCGTCAAGCTGCGCTACAAGCAGCCCGACGGCGACTTGAGCCAGCTGATCACCGGCACCGTCGTCGACGACCAAACCCCGCTCCATCAGACGAGCACTGCATTTCGGTTCAGCAGCGCCGTCGCCGAATTGGGCCTGCTGCTGCGCGACTCCACTCATCGGGGCGACGCGGCATTCGGCAACCTGATCGCCCGCGCTGAGGCCGCGCGTGGGCCCGACCCGCACGGCTACCGCGCCGACTTCATACGCCTCGCCAAGGCCGCCGCCGTCCTCTCCGATCGGTGAGCCCCGCAAAGTCGACGGGCTGTCGTTGACCGCGCGTGGCGACTTCCGCCACCTTAGAGCATGTTGACCGTTCGCTCCGCCCTCCCACTCATCTTGGCGTGCACCTGCCTGAGTGCGTGCACGGCTGCCTGGACCGGCTCGGCCGGGGCGGTGGGCCTGCTTGCGGTGGGCTGGCTGCTATTTGCGACCCGCAGCAACGCCGCTGACGCCGGGTTTGACGCGGAAGCCGACGCCGCAGCCGACGCCAGCCCCGTCGATATGGGCACCGATGCCGCACCCGAGATCATCAACTCCGTCTGCCTGCGCACGGCGCAGCCCGGCGCCGCCCTGACCCCCCGCGTCGCCATCCAGGCCCGGGCGCGCGCCGCGCTGCCCGCCGACGTTCAAGCCCGGCTGAAGGACTGACCGGTGAAACCCACCCGCTCCGCCACTGGGCGCATCGCGCTGACCTGCATCCTCATCAGCACCGGCGCCTGCGTTGCCGAGTTCCCAGCGACCACCTCTGTCTTCCCCATATCGATCGACGCGGGCCCGCAGAGCGAGGCTGGCGCGACCGACGCCCTGCCTCCCGACCTAGACGGCGCGGTGCCGCCATCGGACGGGGGCCCGCCGGTCGACCAGGGCATCCTCGATATGGCGCCCGATGTCTTCGTGGATCCAAACGCTTGCCGCCTCGCCCCGGTGCGCGAGTTGACCTTGCGTACTTGGAAAGCCGAAGGGGCCACCCGCGTCCTCGAGTTGAACACCGACTGCGAGACGATCGAGCTCGATCCCCCGGCATGGCTGCGAGTCACGCTGGAGGGCCAGCGCCTGCGCATCGAAGCGCCCGCCGCGCGGGGCGTGAGCGACGGCGTGATCGCGCTCACGGCAGACGGGCGAACGGTGAACATCGCCGTGCGCCGCATCGGCCTTGAGGAGGGCGGGGGACGCCGCCGCGCCCTCATCTATGTCGTCGATGGCCTCAAAGGCGAGACCATCGAGCAGAGCGCCCCCGAGGCGATCGATTGGCTCGCGAAGTTTGCGACCACCGCCTACGACGCGGTGCCGCATACCCCCCCCGAGAACGCGACCCGCGCGAGCGGTTGGGGCAGCCTCCTGACCGGACTCGCGCGTGTGGCCCACGGGTTCGACGGGGCCGGCGCGATCGGCGTGCCCACGTTCACCGATCGACTCGGTGGCAAGGTCTTTGCCGCCGTCGAATGGGACGTCGCTGCGGCGGGCTTGAGCGTGGCGCCGTTGTCTCGGCGCGACGTGATCAGCCGGACGATCAGCGCCTTCGACTCCGAGGCGTCGCTGTTCGTAGTGGGCGTCAACGGCTTGTTGGGCGCCGAGTTAGACGAGCTCGGCCCGCGGCGCGCGCAGATCGATGCCGACCTGGACGCCTTGCTGGCGGGCATCGCGGATCGCCCTGCAGATGAGGACTGGTTGATCGTGCTGACGGCCGCGACCTCGGGCGGCCAAGGCCCGCCTGATCTGCCGGTGCTCTATGCCGCGCCCGGCCTCATCGTCCGCGACCCCGGCGACGTCACCCTGATGGACGTGCACACCTCAGTGCTGGCCTGGCTGAACGCGCTCCGACCGGGGTGGGACCTGCCCGGCGAGCAGCTCACCGGCGGCGTCGAGGTCGACTGCGGCGACGGCGCCGACAACGATGGCGATGGGCGCACCGACTGCCGCGACGCCGACTGCGAGGCGGACTGCGACCTCGACTGCATCGACATCGAGTTGAGCACGCGACTGGGCTCGCGCGTCGTCGACGTTTCTCTGGCCGACTTCGATGACGACCTGATGTCGTGCGCGAACATGGACATGCAAGAGGATGAATTGTCGGCCGACGTCACAGCGCGCTGGATCGCGCCGCGCGCTGGTCAGTACATCATCAGCACATTGGACAGCGTCGCAAACGAATCCTGGGACCCCGTCCTCGACACCCGGATAGGCGAGTGTGTCAGGCCCCCGGGGCTGATCTGTCGCGACGACGCCTTCGAATCAGGCTCGCCCGCCATCCTTAAGCTCGACGCGGTCGAAGGCGGAGCTTATCTGTTCTCGATCAGCTCGTTCGACGCCCCCAGTATCGAGCCTGAAGCACGCCTGAGCATCGTCGAGACGCGTGCGGCGTGCGCGCTTGCCCCCGAGATTGACGGCATCGGTGAACTCCGGCTCGCGAATAATGACCGCGAGATGAGCCTGCCGATCCCAACGAATCCGCCGCAGCCCGCAGACCCGTTGGCGAACGAATGCCGCCAGACCGTTGCACAGCGCATGGTCCGATGGCGCGCCGAAGCCGGCGATTGGATGATCGATGTCGATGTCGATGTGCCCTTTCCGTACTCCCTGAGTCTGTGGGGCGGGGAATGCGAAGCGCTCTCTTTCATCGACTGCACGCTGGTGAGTGGCAGGGTCGTCCTGGAAGAGGCCGGCGACTACCTCATCGTCGTTAGCAGCGTCTGGAGCAGCGACGGATACGCGACGGGCGCCTTCTCCGTCGCGGTCCGGCCCTGGAACTGAGTCCCCGCGCCCCGAGACATCAATGTCCCACGATCGAGACACACAGCCCACAGGCGCAGATGTAGGCACTTCGCCACCCAACGGCCGAACAACAATTTGCGACCAAGCAGTCTCCATTCCTGACTGGCACGGGCCGTGCTTCGATGTTGACGGCGAGAGCGCGTACAGCACACAGCGGGGGTAGGGATGACTTGGCGGATTCTTGGGGCGTGGCGGCTTGTGGCTCTGCTGGCGGTCGTCAGTTGGGGCTGCTCTGACGGCGCCCTGACGAGCGAGGGTGGCGGCATCCTCGAAGAGAACTCCACCGAGACCGAGCTCATGTACCTGCTCGACAACGACGCCGCACAGGCCGCTTTCGTCAACGGGTCTCACGAGCTGGTGCCCGCCCAATCCTTCCAGGCCGTCGACCTGACCTATGTATACGACGGCGCGACGCCCCTCGAGTACCAGGTGCTCATCGGCGGCCTCTGGACCGACTGGCAGGCCGTGGTGCCCAACGACGTCCAGAGCGCCCACCGCGCGGCGGTGATCCGCGTGGCCGGCGCCGGCCGAGCCTTGCGCTTGCGCGGTGGCGACGCCCTCGACTTCGCCCGCTTCGAGTTCTTCACCGAGGCCCCGCCCGAACATGAGGCCCACTTCGACGACGACAACATTGGCGCCGAAGGCCACAACGACGACACCGAGTTGCCGCCCGATCTGCTCGAGAAGCGCGCCCGCGCCGGTCGCTGGCAGCTGTCGGCCCAGACCACCCGGGCCAGCGGTCAGCAGAGCGTGCGCTACAACAGCGCGCCGTCGTGGTCGGGTGGACGCAACTGCTCGGGTCGCATGCTGGCGGGCACCCGCGAGCTGGGTGACTACCTCGTGGCAAACTTCAACGGCGCCCGCAGCTATCAGGGCTACAGTTGCCGCCAAATTCGCGGCAGCAGCGGCATGTCGATGCACGGCACCGGGCGCGCTCTCGACGTCTTCGTGCCCCTCGACGGCGGCCAGGCCGACAACGACAAGGGCGACGCCATCGCCGCCTACCTCATTGAGAACGCCGAGCAGATCGGCATCCAACTGGTCATCTGGGATCGCAGCATCTGGAGCGTCAGCCGCGCGACGCGCCATCGCAGCTACGGCGGCGCCCATGCCCACCACGACCACCTGCACATCGAGCTGACCCCCGACGCGTCTGCAAGGCGCACCGCGTTCTTCAACGGCGGTCGTCCGGCCCCCGACGCCGATGATGCCGGCGACGCGGGCAACGCGCCTTCGGGCTGCAACAGCGCCACTCTGGGTCGCCAAGTCGCCCACGGCGAATGCGTGCAGATGCAGTATGACCGCTGCGGCGGCACCTGCAACTGGGCCATCTGCGACAACGGCGGCTGGACCTGCTCAGAGACCAGCGCCTGCGGTGAGCAACACTCCGCCGCAGCGTGCGCGCCCCAGCCTGAGCCCCAAGGTCGAGCCTGCCGCAGCACAACGCTCGGCCGCCAGGTGCCGCATGGCGAGGGCGTGCAGATGGCGTATGACGCCTGCGGTGGCACCTGCCGCTGGGCGGTCTGCGAAGACGGCGGCTGGGATTGCCGCGACGAGGACGCCCTGGGCGAGGCCCGCAGCCCGCATGCGCGATGCGCACCGCCTGCTGCGCCGGCCCCTGCCGAGCCCGAGGCGCCCCAGGCGCCCCAAGCGCCCGTCGGTGACAGCTGCTATAGCCGGACGATGGGCCGCTCCATCGCCGACGGCGATCGCGTGCAGATGTCGTACGCCGCCTGCGCGAACAACCGACGCTGCCAGTGGGCGATGTGCGAAGACGGCGATTGGCTGTGCACCAGCGCAGCCGCGCGCGGCACGGATCACGGCCACCGCGCCTGCCGGTAGCCCCCGGGACCGCTCCGACAGCCCGGCCCAGCCCGCTCCGACAGCCTGGCCCAGCCCGCTCCGACAGCCCTGCCCTGCCCTGCCCAGCCCAGCCCAGCCCAGCCCGCCCGGTCCGCAGCCCGGTCCGCAGCCCGCCAGCGCCGCCACGGCGATCCTGAATCCACAGACTCGCCTGGTTGCACCTGCTTGAATCCGCCACAAGGGTCAAGGAAGTGAAATGTCGCAACATCGCGTATTGCTCGTCGAAGACGATCTCTGGACCCGTGCGTTCTTGACCGACGTCCTCGCCGAGATCGAGGTTGACGTCGTTGCGGTCGCCACCACCGTCGCCGCGCGCGATACACTGACGGCGCGACCTGACATTCGACTCGCGCTGGTCGACCGCATCCTGCCGGATGGCGATGGACGCGCCCTGTGCTACGAACTCAAGAAGATCCAGCCGACGCTCAAGATCGTGCAGATGTCCAGCCACCCTGCCGGCGCGGTCGACGTCAACGTGATCCACAGCATCCTCGACAAGCCGTTCACAATCGAGACGCTCGAATCCTTGGTGTTGACGCTGCTCGAAGACGCGCCTGACGCCGAGCTTGAGGGCCCGCAGCTCGGCTGAAGCAGCCACCGGCGCGCTCGACTTCAGCTGCTGACAGCGCATGTCGGATTGCACTCTCTCGTCGATTCCCCTAACAGGGGGGCATGCGGCGCCTCCTCCCCATCATTTGCGGTCTCGTCCTCATCGGCTGCGCTGAGCCACCGAGCACTGCCGATCTGCGCGCAGTGCGGGCCGAACTCAGCGCGATCTACAAGACGTGGTCGGCTGACGGCGGTCTGCGACGACCCGACGGGTACGTCTACACGGTCGACCTTGCGCATGCGCTGGAGCACGCCGCGAACCTGGGCGATGAGGGCTGGTACGACGCGCTGCGACCGGCGGCGACCAAGGTCATCATCGATCGCAGAGACGATCCGTACACCGCGGGCTTCGTCGCATGGCGTGAAGGCCCTGGCGACTTCCCCGATGCCTCGGGCACGACCGAGGGGCTGCATCTTGCGCGGGCCCTGCTGCGGGGCGCCCACGCCTTCAAGCGGCCCCCCGAGCGCGCACTGGCCATGCGACTGGTGGCTGGCTATGGCCGGCACGCGTTCGTCGATCGCGGGCAATGGCTGATCCGCAACTATTTCAACTTCGGCACCCGCGCGTTCGCGAATGACTCCTATCTCGTCGACTACGATCCCGACTTCGTCGCCGAGGCGGCGCGGATCACGCCTGCGTTGAGCCAATTGGCGGAGCGGTCGGCCAGCCTCGTCACCAGCGCCCGCACCCAGGCGGGCCTGATTCACACCATGATGCAGCCCGACGTCGCCACCGTCATGCCCGACTATCCGCTCGTCGCGTTCTCGCCCAATGACGTGGTGCAGCTCAATAACGCATGCTGGGTCGCGACGTCGGTCACCCAGACAGCGCCGGCAGTCGCACACGGCATGCTCGACTTCGCAAGCCGCCGCTGGCGTCGGCTGCGCCGCTACTATTATGGTCGCTCTGGGCAGCCAGTCACCAACCAACCGGCGGATCTTGCGGCGCGCACCTGCATCGTACGCCTCGCCGCTCGCCTCAAGGCGTATGCGGTGATGGACCGATTGCTGCCAGACGTGATACCCGCGTGGCGTGCGCTGCCCAACGATTCGGTGCGGCGCATCTACACGCTGGGCGAGATTCTCTTGACGCTCGATACGGTGCTGGCCGCGAGGGAGGTGTGATGCGAATCGTCTCTTTGCTGCCCGCCGCCACCGAGATCGTGTGCGCGATCGGCGCCGGCGCCGATTTGGTGGGGGTCTCGCACGCATGCGACTGGCCCCAGACCATACGCAACCTGCCCCGGGTGACCGCCGCCCGGCGCACCTCGACGCCCATGCACTTGCACGGCGATCCGCTCAGCGACGCGCTGTCGGTCTTTCAGGTCGACGTCGATACCCTCGTCGAGCTCGATCCCGACCTGATCGTCACCCAGGACCTCTGCAGCGTCTGCGCGGTGGATATGACAGCGCTACGGGCCGCCTTGGGCGAGCGCCTGCCGAAGGCCAAGCTGGTCAGCCTGACCCCCCACCGATTCGCCGATCTGTTCGCATGTATCGGTCGCATCGGCGCGCCGCTGCGGCGCATGGATGAGGCCTCGTTGTGCATGGCGGCGCTGTCGGCGCGCATCGATCACCTGCGCACCGCGCTGCATGATGTGCCCGCGCGCCCCAAGGTGCTGACGCTGGAGTGGCTCGACCCGTGGATGCCCGGCGCCCTGTGGACGGCCGAGCTGATCAGCCTCGCCGGTGGCGATCCGATCGGGCCGGGACCAGGCGAGAAGTCGGTGGTCTGGCCGGCCGAGCGCTGGCACGCGCTGCACCCCGACGTGGTGTTCATCAAGCCCTGCGGATACGGCCTCGAGCAGACCCGCGCCGCGTCCAGCGGGTTGGTGCTGCCCGCACACTGGCCCGCCGTTCAAACCGGTCAGGTGTGGCTCGCAGACGGGCAGGCGCTGTTTAACCGCCCGGGCCCGCGGCTGATCGACTCTGCCGAGGTGCTCGCCGCGGCGTTGCATCCCGATCGGGTGCCTGAGCTCGTCAAGACCTTCGCTGACCACTTCTGCCGCTGGGCGGGCTGACGCATCGATGACACCCCTCCAGATCGACACCCTCGGCGGTAAACAACGCGTGCACCTGCGGGTCGCCGACGATCCAAACGCGCCAGTCATCGGCTGCTTGCCCGCCCTGGGCATTCGCGCCAGCTACTACGACGCCTTCCTCGATGAGCTCGCGATGACTGGATTCCACGCGCTCATCGCCGACGCGCCCGGACATGGCGACAGCCCGATTCGGCCCGACCGCAAAGACGATTGGGGCTACACCGATCTCGTCACGCATGCCCACGCCGTCCGACGCGCCGCCGCCGACCGCTTCCCGGGTGCCCCGTTTATCTGGATGGGCCACTCGATCGGCGGCCACATCGCGCTGCTGCACGCGGGCCGGCCCGACGCAGAGGTCGACGGCCTGGTGCTCATCGCTGCGGGCCTGCCCGACGCTAAAGCGTGGACCGGGCTCGGCCGGCTGCGCGTGCAGCTTCTGGCGACGCTTATTCGCCCGATGACTGCCGTGCTCGGACATTATCCAGGCAAGCGACTGCGGTTCGGCGGGCGCGAGGCGAGCCAACTCATGCGCGACTGGACCGTCATCGCCCGCACTGGGCGCATGGGGTTCGACGGGTTTGACGGAGACGCGCTCTTGGGTGCGGTCGCCCAACCGATCCTGCATATCGGCATCGGCGGTGACAATTACGTCACACCCGCCAGCATAACCGCGATGCTCGCGCCCCTCGCCTCGAGCGACGTGACCCGCGAGATCTGGCTGCAGGGCAGCACCGACCACAATCGATGGCCGCGCCAGAAGGCCGAGCAAGCCGCCGCGCGCATCGCCGACTGGATCCGCATCCACGTCATCTGATCTCGACCTCCGGGCACCACCCCGGGGAGCCTGTGACGCTTAAGAGCATCAAGCGATGTGCGCTGCAGGCTCCTGGCTGCGCGCCCGTCGGGGCTTGGGCATGTGTACGGCACGTTCGCCAAACGCTGCGGTCCAGCGCGCCAACGTCGCCGCCGGGTGGTTGTAGCCCGGCGTCCGAAGGTCGACGCGCGTCGGGTCGAAGCGCCGCACACAGTCGACGAGCGCGCTGATGTCGTGGCAGGGCCGCGGCCAGGGCCACACGGCCTCCAGCCGCCATCCCCCGCGCTCGCGCTGCAGCGCACACCGAAAGCCCCAGATGTCGCAGACTTCGTAGCGCTGAACGCCCTCGAACAGCGGGACCAGCTGCGACCAGATGCGCATCTCGACCCCCCAGAAGGTCATGCGATCCAGGACCAAGGGTTTGAGGCGTTCGATATACCGATGCAACTCGCTGGGCCCGAAGCCGCCCAACCTCGCGTGCACGACCTCAAGAGCGCGCAGGGCGCCGAACGCGTCCATATTGATGATGTGTAGATCGTCGGCCGCCACCACGAGCCGCTCGATATCGCGGGTGACGCGCAGATCGCCCAACGTCTGCGCCGACATCGGCGTCAGTCGCTGCGCGGTCGCGTTGAAGTTTGAGGTGCGGCCCAACTGGCGCACCCCCGCGAGATGGGGATGATCGAACACGGCCGGATCGTCACCGCTCGCTTCGGTCAGCGTCTGCCAGGCAGGATCGGCCAACGCCTTGTCGCGCGCCTTGCGCCCCCGGAACTTGATGTCTGCGCCCGTCGGAAACCCCGCCCACCAATCCACATCACCCACGAACGGGGCCAACGCGCCGAGCCAGCCCAAGCCATGCCGGGTGAGCAGGGCGCGCTCGCGCTTCTCCTCGCGCTTGAGCAGCCGCCCGTCGATTCGCTTGAGCTGCAAGGTCTGAAACTCGGCCCGCGGCACGGCGGCCTGCTCGAGCCAATCGGCATAGACGCGCCGGGTGTCGATGTCGGCGGGGTCGTCATAGACCATCGCGCGCACCTGGGCCTCGGTGCGCGCGCCCCGCTCGACGCGCAGATCGTTGATGCGCGGTGCTGGTCGGGCCTGCGCGCGGGTCAGCGCGGCGTCCAGATCGACGAAGACGGCCGGCTCGACGGCGGTGATCGCGGCGATCGCCTTGTCGATCCGCGCGAGCCACTCGTCGAAGTCTCGGTCCCAATATCCGCGGGTCGTAATGTCGAGGGCGCGCAACATGCCGGGTGAGCGGGGATCAGCCATCGACCGCAGCACCTTGAAGGTCTGCATGCTGATGCGGGCGTCCGATCGCGACGCGACGGTCCAGCGACGCCCGAGCATCTGCACCAAATACGGCGTCCACCGCGGATCGGCTGGGCGAGTCGCGAGCCAAGTCAGACGCGCGCGCACCCGTGTGCCAGGCGGCTGATCGAGGTGTTCGGCGAGCACGGGCACGTCAACCGCCCGCGCCGCGCCCGCCAGCACCAGCCAAGCGTCATGCTGCTGCGCCGGGTTCTTGCCGGCGAGCGGCGGCAGCGCCGGCGACATGATGGTGGTCAGGCGTTCGATGCGCGTCGCGAGCGCAGGATCGGGCTCGGCGCGCCACGTCGCCAACAGCACGTCGAGCCCGACTGCCAGATCGCGCCCGTCGATCTGCGCCGACGCCCGCGCCAGATCGGCCCCGGTCAAAAGCCACCCTTGCGGGCGATCTCAGCGCGGGCGACGCGACCATTCGGCGCATCCATCGCAGCCATCTCGGCCGGCAAAGTCGCGGCGTCGCCCCGCTCGCCGACCACGAAGGCGCAGATCGCCTCGTATTCGCCGACGGGCACATTGAGCGTCGCGTGCACCTTCTCAAAGTCGACCCCCGCCATCGCGTGGGTGTACAGGCCGCGCAGTCGGGCCTGCAGCGCCAGCGACATCCAGGCCGCGCCGGCGTCGAAGCTCGCCCAGCGATTGGGGTTGCCGTTCTCACGGAACGTCTTGCGCGCGAAGATAAAGCCGAGCACGGGCGCGGTGTTGGCCCATTGCTGGTTCCAGTCGTTGAGCAGCGGGCGGAAGCGCGCGAGGCTCTCGTCGTCGTTGGCATACACAAAGAGCCAGGGCTGATCGTTGAAGCACGACGGCGCCCAGCGCGCCGCCTCGAACAGCGCGTCGAGGGTGGCCTGCGGCACCGGCGTCGCGGCAAAGGCGCGGGTCGACCAGCGCTCGAGGAAGAGCGAATCAACGGCGCCTTCGGGGGTACGGTCAGACATGGGGCCTCTTGGTTCGTGGGTCGTTTGTTGCTGAGCGTTGTCGCTGAGGGTTGTCGCTGAGGGTTGTCGCTGAGGGTTGTCGCTGAGGGGTGTCGCTGAGGGGTGTCGCTGAGGGGTGTCGCTGAGAGTCGTCGGCGCGGACAGGGTAGAGCCTACCCGACGACCTGGGATCCGGGAAGGTGGCCGCGCCTGAACAGGCTCCTAGACCCGCCCGAACCGCCGCAAAGTTGACGATCGCGGGCATCGGCGGTACGCCATGATCATGAAGAGTCCTCGCATGAATCGTCCTCAGATGCCGCGGCGACTGCCGATGTGCATTGGCCTCGCGTTGTGCCCGCTGCTGCTGCTCGCCTGCGGCCCGCCACAACCGAGGGCGCTTGAGCCCATGCCCATGGAGCCCGCGCTCGCGCCCGCCCCAATCGGCGAGCCGGTCTATGACCCGGGCTATGACATGCAGCAGCTGCAAGGCACCTGGGAAGCGCAGTGGGGTGGCTTCGTCATCCGCCGCGAGATCGTCGGCAGCCGCGAGCAGGTCGCGTACTACAACGCAGCCGGTCAGCTGTCGCGCTCGCATACGGCCGACATCGAGGTTGTGCCGGCCGCGGTGGGCAGCACCCAGACGCTGCGCTGGAGCAACCTGCAGTCCATCGTCGGGCCGCCCGCCACGCCGGGCACGTCGACGGGCGACTATCAATTCGACGTGAGCGGCGGCCGCATGACGGAGTATCACCGGGCCGGGCCCAAGACCGAGACGATCGTGTGGACCCGCATCTCGGGGCCGCCCGCGCCCTTCGCTGCTCCGGTGGCGCCCCTATGAGACTGTCGGCGCACTTCACGTTGGCCGAGTTCACGCGCTCCCAGACAGCCGCCCGCCGCGGGCTCTCCAATCGTCCTGGGACCACCGAGATCGAGCGCATACGCGCCCTGTGCCTCAACGTGCTCGAGCCGTTGCGCGAGCATTTCGGCGCGCCGATCACCGTCACGAGCGGCTTTCGTTCCGATCGGGTCAACCGCGCGATCGGGGGCTCGAGTCGATCGCAGCACCGCTTGGGCGAGGCCGTCGACTTCAACGTCTGGGGCTACGAGCTCGCCGATGTGTACAACTGGCTGACCTTCTACTCGGGCCTCGACTTCGACCAGATCATCCACGAGTTCGGCAGCTGGATTCACATCTCCTACACCCAGCGACGCGCCAACCGCGGCATGGCCCTGCGGGCGTACAAGCACCGCGGCACTACTCGCTACGCGCGTGTCTGGGAGCCGCTCGACTCGGGCGCGCTCTCATGAACCTCTCCGAGCACTTTAGCTTGTCGGAGTTTACGCGCTCTGAGACAGCCTCGCGGCATGGGCTGTCAAACCAGCCGGGTCAGAGCGAGATCGAGCGCATGCGGGCGTTGTGCCTCAACATCCTCGAGCCGATTCGAACGCATTTCGCAGTGCCGATCACGATCTCGAGCGGCTATCGCTCGCCCCAGGTCAACCGCAAGGTCGGCGGATCGAGCAGCTCACAGCATTCGTACGGCGAAGCCGCTGACATCAACGTGTGGGGCGTCAACTCCACCGAGGTCTTCGACTGGATCGTGTTCTATTCGGGGCTGCACTTCGATCAGTGCATTGACGAGTTCGGCAGCTGGGTGCACATCTCGTTCACGCAGCGCCGCGAGAATCGCTACATGGCCCTCAACGCCTACCGCCATGCCGGCCGCACGCGCTACGACGCGGTGTCTTCGCCGCTGAGCTGACGCGCCAAAGCGAGCGTCGGCGCGACCAGCTTCGACGCCGCCGATGCAGCCTTCGGCCCATCGCCCGCGGCGACGGCATCGGTGATCTCTCGATAGGCCCCGACGGCCGCGATCTCGGCGCCGAGCACCCGCTCCGAAAGGTCCATCCGCACCAACGCGCCCTGCTGCAACGAGTTGAGCGCCAGCCGCAACGCCAGGTTGCCGGCCTGCTCGCCGAGGATACGCCAGAAGATGCGAATCTCGGGGTAACGGCTCTGCGCGTCGACGGCGGCCTCGATGCGCGCCAGCACCGGCCGCAGAGCCTCGGCCGCTGCGTCGCCGTTGCGCTCCGCAGCCCGCCGCGCGATCAGGGGGGCCAGCGTATCGCGCAGCTCAAGCACGTCGGTCACGAAAGACGAGATGCCGCGCACTTCAATCAACTCGGCCAGCAAATCCAGCCCTGCACGGCGATAGTCAAGCACGCGCGTCGCGCCACCGTGCTGCACAGTCACGAGCCGGGCATGCGCCAACCGACGCAGCCCCTCACGCACCGCACCTCGATTAACGCCAAATTGCTCGCTGAGCTTGCGTTCGCCAGGCAGCGCATCGCCCGGCTTGAGGTCTTCGGTCAGAATCCGATCGCGCAGTCGCACATAAACGACATCGGCGACAGACTTCTTTTCACCAGCGTTGAGCATCAATGGAGAGTAGCACAAGACCCCCAAGAGGCGCGGGCTGACGCCGTTGGTAATGAGCAATCGGCGACGCACGACGGTGCGGCCGAGGCGACGATAGGCCGCTCAATCCAGACAGGCCAGCCGGCGTCTCGGCCTCTTTCTTGGGCAGCGCAGCGCAGTGAGGTATGAGGAGCTAGGCTACTGCGGCTGCGCGGCTCGGCATACGAGCCTCGCGGTCGAGTGCGACGCACCGAAGGAGGTCGACATGGGTGAGCGCAAGAGGATGAAGACCAAGCACAAGCAGATACTGCTGCTGGCGCTTTTGGCGGCTGTGCTCGTGTTCTTCGCCATCGACTTCAACGGTCGGACCGGGTGGGACCGGGTCAAGTCGACCTTGCCCACGGCATGGTTCAGCGCGCCGAGCAAGACCACGACGGCAAGATACCCCCGCCCGCAGTCGGCCGCGCCGTATCGCTACGTCAGCGAGCCCGCCGGTTCAGGCGCGCCGACCCGTGGCGCGAACGCAGCGCCGCTCGACAGCGTCACGCCACGCGAGCAATCGCAACTCGACGCGTTGATCGATCGAAAGCTGCGCACCCCCTGACGTGCGCCCGGGCAGGCAGAGCCGGACGCTCAGGGCTTGTCCATGAAGTCTGCGCCCAGTGAGAAGACCGACCGCGACGCCGCGGGGGGCGCCTTGCGCACGCGCCGAGGCTTGGCGCGCACAGAGCGTACCGGCTGCGCGACCGA
>JBNMOZ010000054.1:0-16476 GCA_051276005.1 Bradymonadia bacterium
GCGAATGAACGCGAGCACGGCGAAGACGACCAGCCCGATGGTCACCGGCAGCAGCCAGAATTGCTGGGCCTGAAACCAGTCGAGGATCGGCATTGACCACTGCTTGCCGTTGCGGAAGCTGCGGGCGACGATGTCGCGCTTGGCCGGCCCCAACCAGGCGAAATACAGCGGGACCCAGCCCAGAATCAGCAGCCGATCGACCCAGCCCGGCACCCGCTTGTCGACGTCGACGCCCGACTTGGCGTTGTACATGCGCAGGATGCCGTACTTCTGCATGTACACGTGCCAGATGTTCCACAGCACGGCGACGCCGGCGATGGCCTGGACCACGCGGCGGTGGTGCTTCCACAGCCAGGGCGTCGCGATGAACAGGCCCAGCATGATCAGCGGCAGGATGGTGAACTTGAGCGGGTGGCGTTTGAACACCTGGCTGTCGGCGTAGACGTACGGCAGCGTCAGGTGGCGGTGGGCGAAGTTGATGCCCAGGATGCCCAAGAAAATATACAGATAGTCGCCGCGCGAGGGGCCCACCAGCAGCATGGGAATGAGCACCCAGGCCCAGCTGAACGCGTACGCGCTCAGATCGATGACCGGGTTGGTGTGCCAGCGGCTGGCGGGGGCAGCCGGGGCCCCAGAGGCGGGGGCCGCGAGAGCGGGCACAGCAGGGGCAGGCTCAGGCTTCGACATCGACCCTCGGCAGACCTCGGCACGCCCCATGGCGCACAACCAGCGTCGTCTTACTGCGTTCGGGCCGATCCGCGCCAGTCCTGCGGGCTCGGGCCTACGGTATCAGCGCTTTGACGGGCAGGGTGCCGGTGTGGGGATGGCGGTCCAGGTTGAGCATCCACACTTCGCCGGTCTCGGTCATCAGCACCGCGCTTCGCAGCGTTGAACAGGCCTGGCGACTCTATCTGACCGGGCGTCAAAGGTGCCGCGTGGCGTGAATTGACTGTTCGGTCAGAAATTCGGCATTCGACTTGAGCCCGGCGCCGGTCTTCGCTATCACTAATCCCAAATATAGCACTGAATGAGCATTCATTCAGTGCCCTCGCCCATCAGATGAGAAGGACGCGCCGTGCAGATCTACAAGACCCCCATCGCCGATATCCGCTTCAACCTGGAATGCTTCGACTTTCAGGGCCGCGTCGGCGACCTCGCCGGCTTCGAAGACTACGATCTCGAGACGGTCATGGCGATCATCGAGGGCATCGGCAAGTTCTGCGAGAATGAGTTCTTGCCCCTCAACGGTCCCGGCGACAAAGAGGGCGTCTCCTGGGATCCCGTCACCCATGAGGTGACGACGCCCAAGGGCTTCAAAGAGCTGTACAAGAAGTACATCGCCAATGGCGCGCTGGGTCTCTCGATGGATCCCAAGTATGGCGGCGGCGGCGGCCCGATCACCATCGCGGTGCTCATGGGCGAGATCGCTACGGCGACCAACAAGAGCTTCTCGATGTGCCCGGGCCTCAGCGGCGGTCTCATCACCGCGCTCAGCTCCCACGCTTCGGACGCGCTTAAAGAGCAGTACCTGCCCAAGCTCATTTCGGGCGAGTGGTCGGGCACGATGTGTCTGACCGAGCCGCAATGCGGCACCGACCTGGGCCTGCTGACCACCAAGGCGATCCCCAACGACGACGGCTCGTACAACCTGACCGGCACCAAGGTCTGGATCACGTTTGGCGAGCACGATCTGACCGAGAACATCGTGCACCTGGTGCTCGCGCGGCTGCCGGATGCCCCCGAAGGCGTCAAAGGCATCAGCGCCTTCATCGTGCCCAAGTTTCTGCTCGACGGCACCCGCAACCCCGTGTTCTGCACGGGCCTCGAGCATAAGCTGGGCATCCACGCTTCGCCCACCTGCGTCATCAGCATGGAAGACGCCAAGGGCTGGCTCGTGGGCACGCCGCACAAGGGCATGCGCTCGATGTTCGTGATGATGAACCACGCGCGCCTCAACGTGGGTCAAGAGGGCGTGAGCTTCTCCGAGATCGCGTATCAGTCGGCGCTGTCGTACGCCAAGGATCGCCGCCAGGGCCGCGCGCTCAACCCGGAGCGCCGCGAGGAGGGCGCCAAGGCCGACACCATCTTGGTGCACCCCGATGTGCGGCGCATGCTGCTCAACATCAAGTCGACCACCGAGGGTATGCGCGGCCTCGACATCTACGTCACGCTGATGCTCGACATCGCCCATCACCACACCGATGAGGCCGAGCGCCAGCGCGCCGACGATCTGGTCGCGTTGCTGACGCCGATCATCAAGTCGTACTGCTCGGAGCGCGGCTTCGAGAACGTCTCCGAGGCCATGCAGGTCTGCGGCGGCGCCGGCTACACGACAGACTGGCCCATCGAGCAGTACCTGCGCGACGCCCGCATCGCGATGATCTACGAGGGCACCAACCACATCCAGGCCCTCGACCTGGTCGGCCGCAAGCTGCCCAAGGGCAACGGCCGCCTGGTGCGCACGTTCCTCGACGAGATCAAGGACTTCTGCAAGGCGAACAAGGGCAACGAGGTGATGACCGAGTTCCTCGAACCCCTCAAGGACGCCTCGAAGCTGACCGGCGAGATGACCATGCTCATTGGCATGCAGGGCATGCAAGACGCTGAGTGGGCCGGCGCCACCGCGTCGAACTACCTCAACGTGTTCGCGCTGACGGCCATCGCCTACATCTGGGCGCGCCAGGTCGCGCACGCGCAGACCCTGTCGACGAAGCAGGCGGCCACCAAGGTCAAGACGGCCCGCTACTACTTCAAGCACGTGCTGCCCGAGGTCCAGGGCCTGGCGGCGATCATCAAGGCCGGCAAGGCCGCGATGATGGACTTCGACGACGACGAGTTCTAGGTCGACGAGCTCCACGCAGAGCTGCTCACGGGCTTCGCGGGCCCCTCAGCGCTGCAGGCGCGGGCTCGCCGCGGCGAACACGCGCTGAACGACGACGCCCAAACTCCAGCCAATCCAGACCCGCGAACGCCTCGGAGATTGAAGACCACCGGTCAGCCCCCAAGCAGCGGCCGCAGCGACGCGCCGTCTGCCAGGGCGACCCATCACGTCAGGCAAGCTCGGATGACCACCCGTGACCAATTGGGCCGGCTGCCTCGATTCGGCGCGAGGGGTGTGCGTCGGTTCGCGCCGATGTCATGGCCCACGCTCTTCGCAATCGTGCAGGTGATCGGGTGCCCGGTGGCCGACGCCGCTCGGTTCGACCGCGGCTCGCCTCAGCTCATCCGATGCGCGCCTGTCTCGCCATGACGACGCCCCCCGCGCTTGATCTCGCCCGGCCTGACCGAGACACCCTCTACTGGTCCTGGCGCGGGTATGTCGCGACGATCGCCCTGCGCATGCTGGGCGACGTCGCGTTGGCCGATGACGTGACCCAGGACGTGTTCGTGAAGGCCCGCCGCAGCCGGCACCCCCTGCGCGATCCGGCCGCGGCGAGGTTCTGGCTCGCGCGCATCGCCGTGCTTGAGGCGCGCCGGCGGCTGCGGCGGCGGACGCTGATGCGCTGGGTGGGCATGGACACCGTGCCGGAGCGCCGCTTCATCGCGCCCGACGCGAGCCCTGAGCAGCGCGCCCTGCTGATGCGCGCCTATACGCGGCTGGATGAGTTGCCCACGAGGCTGCGCCTCGCCTGGACGTTACGCTACTTCGAAGGCGAGACGCTGCCGCGGGTGGCCCAACTCTGCAGGTGCTCCTTGGCCACCGCCAAGCGCCGCACTGCGGCCGCGCAAGCGCGCATGCGGGAGGCTCTGGATGGGTGAGCCGGCGATGCGTGTGGCTCTGAGCGCCGAGGAGGAGCGCGCGATCGCGTTGGGTGCGCTGGTGACGCGCGCCATGGATCCAGCGACCGCCGCGGCAGAGTTGCTCCAGATCGAGCGCCGCAATCGGGCGCGCCATACCGCATACGCGGTGTCGGTGATGCTGCTGGCCGCGGGCGGGCTGGTCTTTGTGACGCAGACCAGCCCGCGGCCCGCGCATATGGCGCTCGCCGATGGCACGACGGTGCACGCGCTCAGCAATGACCTCGATCTGGTCTTGCGCGAGACGCCCACGGCGACGCTCTTCGAGCTCGAACGCGGCAGCGGGCGCTTCGACGTCGCGCGGCGTGATCGCAGGCCGGTGCGGGTGCGCGCGGGCGCGGTAGTGGTCGAGGTGCTCGGCACCCGATTCGACGTGCAGCGCACCCCCAAGGCGGTGGCGGTCGCGGTGCTGAGCGGGCGGGTGCGCGTGCGTGCGCCGGCTGGTCAGGTCGTCTTGGAGGCCGGCGCACGGTCGGTCTTTTCGCTGGAGCTGACCCCGGCCGAGCGGGCGCCCGCCATGTCAGTCCCCAGCGCCGCCGACGCTGCATTGTCTATGGCATCCACCCCGCCAGATATGACGCAGCCCCCAGACGTGACGCAGTCGCCAGACGTCCCAGCATCGGATGCGCCCATGGCGGCGTGTTCGACGCCTCCGCGAACGCGCGTCGTGAGCGCGGGGCTCAAGGTGCTGCCGACCGGCGTGCGTGGGGTCGATGCGCTGCTCTTGGGCGCAGATGCCGCGCGACGCGCCGGTGATCGGCAGGCCGCGCTGGCGCACCTCAACGCGATCCTGCGCCGGCACCCCGAAGACGCGCGGGCGGCTGCGGCGGCGTTTACGATCGGGCGGCTGAGCCATGAGCCCAAGGCCGCAGCTGAGGCCTTCGACCAGGCGTTCCGGCTTGCGCCGGGGGGCGCGATGGCCAATGACGCGCTTGCCCGCGCCGCCGAGGCCTGGCAGCGGGCAGGTGAGAGCGATCGCGCGAAGGCTCGGGCGAAGCAGGCGCTGGAGCGCGCACCCAACGGACGGGGCGCGGCCCGACTCCAGGCGATTTTGGCGCAATGAGCGCGTGCACCAGCGGGCGGCGGGGGTAGACGCGCCGTCGGTTCGGCTCACTCTGGCTGTTGGAGCGCTCTTCAGCTCAGCGCGGCCGCCAGATGCACGCGAACGCTGAGCCCGCCGCCTGCGCGGGGGACCGCTTCGATGGTCCCGCCATGCGCCTGCACGATTCGCCGACACAACGTCAGCCCCAACCCTGAGCCGCCGGTGGCCCGGGCGCGGCTGGCGTCGGTGCGAAAGAAGGGCTCGAAGATCTGTTCGAGGTGCGCTGCGTCGACGCCCATGCCCCGATCGTCGACCTGAATGGTCCAGCCAGCGCGGGCTTGGCGCACCTGCACTTCGATCTGCTCGCCCGCGTCGCTGTAGCGGGCCGCGTTGGAGACCAGGTTGGCCATCACCCGCTCAAGCAGGTGCCGATCGGCCTCAATCTCACCGTCGTCGACGCTGCACGACAGCGGATGACGCGGCCAAGCTCGCCGCGCTTGGTTGCACGCGTGCTCGATGAACGCGGGCGCATCGAAAGGGGCGCTTTCGATCGTGAACTCCGCGGTCTCGGGATCGAGCCGCGCTGTGTTCAGCACGTCGGTCACCAAGCGCTCAAGCTCGGTCAAGTCAGACACCGTGCCTTCGAGCGGCGCCGGCAGCTCGCCGTCTTCTTCGGCCCACTCCAGCGCGACGCGCATGCGCGCCAAAGGCGTCCGAAGCTCGTGGGAGACGTCGGCCAACAGCGCGCGCTCGCGCTGGCGGAGTGCCTGGATTCGCGCCGCCATCTCGTCGATGGCCCGAGCCAGTTGCCCCATCTCGCCCTTGCCCGAGACACCGGTGCGCGCGTCCAAATCACCGGCACCAATGGCCCGCGCCGTCATCGCGACCTTCTCGATCGGGCGCACGACGCTGCGCGCGAATGGCCAAGCGAGCAGGGCCAACATCACGAGAATCGCGAGCAGCAGACCGATCAGCGGCTTGCCAGGATGGGGTCCGGTGTAATTGCCCACGAGGTACGTGTCGGCCGTCAAACGGATGACGTGGCTGCTTGGGCAGGTGCGTTCGAGGCGCCCGTAGGCCAACTCCTCGAAGAGCAGGTCTGTCGAAAGCGGGGGCGGCGCGGTGCCGCCATCCACGATCACCGTGCCGTCGCGGTGATAGATGGCAATGTCGGTGCTGCTCACGTTGCTGAAGTCGTGGATGCGCTGCCGCATCAGCGCCAAGTCACGCGGCGCCTCGTTGAGCTGTTCGACGAGCATGACCGACAACCGCTCGTACGCCCGCCTCCACGGCGCCTGACCGCCGGCGAGCCAGACAACGGCGCCGATCAGCACCGCGATGGCGACCAGGTTGAAGAGGCTGTGGCGATAGATGCGCCAGAACAGTCGACCGCCGACGCGCATCATGCGGGGCGACCGGCCGGCTCAATGAACTGGTAGCCCGCGCCGCGCACGGTCTTGATGAAGCGGGGCCGGCGGGGATCGTCGCCCAGCTTCTGGCGCAAGCGGGAGACGTGCACGTCGACGGATCGATCGAAGGCGTCTTCGGGGCGCGCGCCGGCCAACTCCATCAGGCGCTCGCGGGGCAGCACCCGGCCGGCGCGCTCCGCTAAGGCGTACAGCAACCCGAACTCGTAGCTCGTCAGATCGAGCAACTCGCCGTCGAGGTGGGCCCGTTGAGCGCCCGGATCAAGCGCCAGGCCGCCGACTTCGAGGGCGCGAATGCGCGGACCCATGCGGCCCCGAGCACGGCGGACGGTGGTGCGGATGCGTGCCAGCAGCTCTCGTGGCGAATAGGGTTTGGCCAGGTAATCGTCGGCGCCCAGCTCAAGGCCGATGACCTTGTCGGCCTCCTCGCCCCGCGCGCTGATCATGATGATCGGCACATCGGACTGCCGGCGCAGGGCCTGACAGATCTCGATGCCGCTCATCGACGGCAGCATCACGTCGAGCAGGATCACGTCGAAGCGCGCGCGCTTCGCAAGAGCGAGGCCCTCGGCGCCGTCGGCGACGCAGGTCATGCTGATCCCGTGGCGCTCAAGGTAGGCGGCTGTCAGCTGGGCGAGGCGCGGATCGTCTTCGACGAGCAGCGCGATGAGGTCGGCGTCAGACATGGGGCCAGTCTACTCCATCGGCAGCATGGGCAAGAGGGTGAGCGACCAGCCGCTCGGGCCAGCCGCTCTGGCCAGTGGCTCGGGCCAGTCGCTCAGGCTACGCTCAGTGGCCCAGCCGCTCAGCGATCATGTTCGCGATCTCGGTGCGCTGCTTCACCGTCAGCGTGCCGTGGATCTCAAGCGCCGCGTCGGTCGCCTGATGCGCCATTGAGCGGATCTCGTCGATGCGCTCGTCGACCAGCGCATGCACCGCGCGGGCGTCGGGCTTGTCCATCTCCCAGTGCGCCATGAAGGCCGTGTGCACGTCGGGTCGGCTCTTGGCGTGCTCTGCGCCCAGGGCAAACATGCGCGCCTTGATGGTGTCGATCCGGGCGCGTTGAGCGGGGGTGGCGTCGATGTCGTCCATCACCTGGCTGACGCGCCAATTGATGAACGATTGAATCTGGGCATGGTGGCCGCCCTTCTTGCCGAACCAAGCGAACGCGGTGCCGGCCGTTGCGGTGACGCCAAGGACGGTCAGAGCGAGGATGAGGATTCGTTTCGTACGCATGGGCTGCGCCTCCAAGGGTGAGGCCGCTTTGGAGCGACCGGGTGGAGGCTCGACTCTGACGCGGCGTCGTTGAGCCAGCGTGTCGGGTTGATGAAGGAGTGTGAAGCCCAGGTCAGCGCGGCGACATGGCCGTGATGAGCGCTTCCAAGTCTGCTTGATGCGCCCTGAAGTAGCTGCCCTCGGGCGGCGGTGATTCGAGAGGGCGCAGCACGTGGGGTTCGACCTTGCAGGCCCGCAATGCGGCCGCGAGGGCCGGGGTCGGCGCCGACTCCCAGAGCATATGTCGCGCCTTGAGCCGCCGCGCGACGATGCACACTGGGTCGGCCTGTGCGGCGCCTGCGTCGGGGGACAGATCGAGGCTGTGGACGCGCAGGCTCGCCCGCGCCGCCAGATAATCATAGGCGCGGTGGTTCGCCAGAAAGACCTGATCACCGGCCGCTTTGCCCAGCCGCGTCAGCGTCGCTTCGATGAGGGTGAAGGCGGCCGTGAGCCGATCGCGCCGCGCGTCGAGCGCCGCGTCAGCCACGCGCCCGCGAAGCTGCGCCACCACCGCCGTCAGCTGCACCTGCGCGAGCTGGGGATCGAGCCAGAAGTGGGGGTCGATCCGCTGCCCATCGCCGGGCCCGTGGTGATGGCCGCGGCCGCTGCGCAGGCGCGCCTTGAGCCCCGTCGAGGTGTCGATCACCCGCGACAGCGGCAGGCTGGTCGTGTCGACCCAGCCCTCGAAGCCGGCGCCGTTGACCAAGATGCGATCTGCGCTCTGCAGACGCTGGATCGCGGCGTCATCGGGCGCCCAGAGCGCTGGGTCAACCTCGGCGGGGGGCGCGAGAAACACATCGGCGTCAGCGCCCGCGAGCGTCGACGCCATCCAATAGAGGGGATAGGTGCTCGTCGCCACGACCAGCGGCTGTGCGGCCAGCGACTCGGCCGGCGGGGGCGCGCTGCAGGCCAGGAGCGCGAGGATCATCATCAGCGGGGCGAGCGTCTTCATTGCGCGAGGCTCGCCAGGTTGGGGAGCAGCCGCGTCGCGATCAACGTGCAGCCCCCGGCGACCAGCGCCGCGCCCAGCAGCAGCAGCAGCCATTCAGCGAGCAGCAGGCGCGCGACGAACCCGCGCGGCGCACCGAGCACCGAATACTCCGCCAGCTCTGCGGCCCGCATACGCACCGAGAGACCGAAGATCAGGCCCACGAAGATCAGCGCGCTGACCCCGATGAGCGCGTAGTTGGCGTTGAGGAAGCGCTGCACCTGCACGACGACGCCCAGCAGCTCGTCGACCACGTCGATCGGCGCGACCATCGAGGCCTGCCCGCGCACGTTGGTGCGGGCCTTGAGCAGCGTGCGGGCCTTGGCGTCTCGCGGCACGATCAGCGCCGCGGTGACGGGGTGCCCGCCCGGATCGCCATGCGCGTGAAAGCTCGCCCGGTTCGCATCGGTGATCTCTTGGTATTGCACCTCGCCCGACTCGACGCGGCCCGACGCCGATCGATGCCCGTGGCCCACGCCGCCGATGATCCACGCCGTCTTGAGATCGACGAAGACCGCGGTGTCGTCGGGCCCTCCGCTGGGCGCGAGCACGCCCTTGATCCGCAGCCGGAGCGGGTAGGCGGCGGCCAGGTTGTAGACGTCCTTTTGGTCGGTGAGCAGAGGATCGCCCACCGTGAGCGACAGCGCCTTCGCGACGGCCGCCCCCACCGTGGCCTCGCCGATGCGCAAGGGCTGCGTGCCCTGCGCCAGACGCAATTGCCGATGCGCGTGATACTCCGGCGTCGTGCCCACGATCGGGTAGTCGCGGGCGCTGAACTGCACATGCAGCGGGATGGCGACGGCCTGACCCTCGGCGTGGATGCGCTCAATCTCGGCGAACGGCAGCGCTTCGATCTTGACCTGCCGAAACCAAAGGGCCGCGAGCACCACGTCGAAGCGGTGGCCCGGGGCGCCGAGCACCAGCGGGGTGGCCTGGGCGCGCGCCGTGAGCCCATCGCCGTAGCTGCCGACGAGCCAGCGCACCGTCAGCGGCAGGCTGGCCGTGAGCCCCAGCGCGAACACGAGCAGCGCGGTGCGCCAACGGGCGTGCCGCACCGACTGCCAGGCGAGGCGCAGGGGCAAGCGCATCACGCGACCCAGCCCGTCAGATCGAGCGTTCGATCAAAGCGCGGGCGCAGGCTGGGATCATGGCTCGCCATGACGAGCGTGCCGCGGGTGCCCATCCACTCGAAGATCAGGTCCATCGCGACTCGAGTCGACTCGACATCCAGCGCGGCGGTGGGCTCATCGGCGAGGATCAGCGCGGGGCGCGGCAGCAGCGCACGGCAGATGGCGACCCGCTGGCATTCACCGCGTGAGAGCGCCGCTGGGCGATGATCCGCGCGGGCGCCCAGCCCGATGCGATCGAGCAACTCGGTCACCCGATCCGCGATCCCCGCGTCGATCCGGTCGCCCCGCAAGCGCAGCGGCAGCAGCACGTTCTCGCGCACGTCGAGGTAGGGCACGAGGGCCGGGTTCTGCAGAATGAGTCCTTGCTGCGCGCGCAGCTGCCGACGCGCGCGGGTCGAAGCCCCATCAAGCTGAATGCCGGCCACTTGCAGGGCGCCCGCGAAGGGGGCAACCAGCCCGGCCAACGCCGACAGCAGCGTGCTCTTGCCGATCCCGCTGGGGCCCATCAAGCCGATCTTCTCGCCGGCGCGCACCGTCATATCGGGCACCGCGAGGGCGAAACGCTGGATGTCGCCATAGGCGAGAATGATGGACGCGGTTGAGATCACGTCAGAAATGCCCGCCCCAGCCCATAAACCCGGGCGCGATGATCGCGTGCCCTGCGGCGTCGTCTTCGGCCCACGCCCAGATGGCCAAGCCGGTCAACGCCAGCGCCGTCCCGCCCAGCACGTAGCTGGTGATTCCCAGCGTGCGGGCGGCGTCGCGGTGCTGCTCGAAGTCGAGCTGCGCGTCGGCTGCGGCCATGCTGTCACCGCGCGCCCTCACCTCGATGTAGACGTCTCGCGCCGCGTCGCGCTCATCGATGCGACCCAGGGCGAGGGCATAGGTGAAGGCGGCGCCGATCGTCGTGACGACCGCGCCGGTGGTCAGGCCCCATTCGAGGGCATTGCTGATCGTCTGCGCGCGCGCGGCGGCCTGCGGGGCGACCGGACGCAGAACGGGGGGCACGAATCTGGGCGGAGGCGGCGCCGATCGCACCGCGCAGATGCGGGCCATCTTCGCGCGCCCCTCGACCGCGAGCTTCGCCAGGGCCGGCGAAGGCTTGGTGGTCATGAACTCGGTGTATCGCTCGGCCACTTCGCAGGCCAGACGGCCATCGCCGCCTTCAACGACCTTCTCGCCGGCCCGAGCAAGGTTGAAGATCAGCGGCGGGGTGTCGCATCCAGGCCGGGCCCGCGCGGCACGAAACGCGCGAAAGGCCTCGCCCCAGTCCTTGCGCTGGGCAGCGTCGATGCCCGCCGACAGACAATCGCCGCCCGACAAGAGGCCGACAAAAACGACGAGCCCAATCACGGATCCTCCAAGCAGCCAACGCCAAGCAGCTGGCAGGCCTGCTGGTACTGTGAACGCAGCGTGCCATGCAACCCCGCGTCGATGGATTGCAGCGCTTTGAGCCGCGCCGGTACCGCCTTGCATCGGCACTTGGCGATGTCGCGGCGGATGCTCTTGGCCAGCCGGGCGGCTCGCTGGGCGGGGGAGGGCGCCCGCGCGGTTACCCGGCGATTGCGGCGATTGACGCGCCGAGGCTTGGACGCAGGCGCGGCGTCCGTCGGGGGCGCGGCGTCCGTCGGCGGCGCGTCGGGACTCGGTCCGGTCCAAGGCGCCGCCGTGATCGGAGCGTTTGGGCGGGCCTTGATGACCTCCATGCGAACGTCGGCGGGAATCGGGATCGGCTGCGGGTCGACGACCAGCAGCGCGGGCGTGCCCGGCTGCAGCGCCACCCAGACGAGGGCGACGACGATCAAGGCCACGACCATGCCGAGCAGCATGAGCGCCCACGGGGTGCGCCGGCGCGGCAGGGCTGCGCGATGCAGGGTTGGGGCGGCCCCTCTGGTCGGCGCTCTGGGCAGCGGCGTGGCGGCTCGCGGCGCTTTGGGCAGCGGCGTGGCGGCTCGCGGCGCTTTGGGCAGCGGCGTGGCGGCCTGGGGCGCTCTGGGCAGCGGCGTGGCGGCCTGGGGCGCTGTGGGCAGCGGGCCGCTCGGCAGCAGGGCGTTGCTCGCCTCCGGGCTGGTCGCGCCGATCGGGGGCAGGTCCGCGCCGATCGGGTTCTTCGTCGTCGGCTCGTCGATGAGCACCGAGACGTCCGAAATGCTCAGCTCGTTCGTCGACGGGTTGGCGTATTCGTTCTCGGCCGACACCTCGAGCTCGCCCGACAGTGATTGCACCAGATTCATATCGATGGGGGCGAGGCGAATGGTCTCATCAGGCAGCGCGTTGCGCAGGGCCGCGTCCATCTCGGCGGCCGTCGCGTAGCGATCCGACGGCGCCTTCGCCATGGCGCGTTTGATGACCGCGATCAGGCCGGCGGGCACGTCGACGTTGGCCGGCGGATCGGGCGGCTCAGTGCCCACATGGGCCTGCATCAGCCGCGGCAGGCTCATATTGCCAAAGGGCAGGCACCCGCTCACTGCCCGGTACAGCAGCACACCGACGGCGTACAAGTCGGTCGCGCCCGTGAGGGCCTCCTGGTTCCACATCTCGGGCGCCATATAGCCCGGCGTGCCTGGAATGCGGTTCTCTTGGGTGAGCGTGTTCATGCGCCCGTCTTGCCACCCATCGATCCAGGACTTGGCCAAGCCGAAGTCGAGCAGCTTGACCTGCTCGTCGCTGCGAGCGGATCGCGTGATCATGATGTTGGCGGGCTTGATGTCGCGATGCACGATGCCCAGGCTGTGGGCTTCGGCGAGGGCTTCGAGCACGGCGCAGGCGACGTCGATGGCGCGCAGCGACACAATCCGGCCGCCGTTGTGCAGCACATCGGCCAGCGTCACCCCGTCAACGAACTCCTGCACCATGTACATGAGCCCGTCTTCAGCCTCGCCGAAGTCGAAGAACATGGCGACGGCGCGGCACCGCATGCGGGCCAGGGCGTTGGCCTCGCGCAGGAAGCGCTCGCGCACCAGCGGGCGGTCGGGGGCGTCGGGATGCGCCACCTTGACGGCGACCGGGCGACCTACGGGAATCTGCTTTGCGCGATACACCGCACCGAAGCCGCCCGAGCCCAGCTTGGTCTCGACGACGTACTTGCCCCCCAGGGTGCGTCCGATAAGCGGATCGATCGGGGTGGACCACGTCAACGCGTCTGACCTGGAGTGCGGTGAATCAAGGCGACCATGATAGGCCACGCAGGGGTCGGGGCGAAATGGCCTGATGGGGTAGGATGCCGACATGCCGCCATATGCCCTCATCGATGGCCACTGTCATCTCGACCTGCCGGCCTACGACGCGACCCGATCAGCGGTGATCGACGCGGCGCGTACGGCGGGCGTGACCGGGTTCATTCTGGCCGGCGTCGACCCGCCCGGCTGGGTCCGTCAGCGCGCGCTCAGCCAGGCGCATGCGCGCATGTGGTGGACGGCCGGGATTCATCCCTGGGCCGCGGCCCACGTGGATCCCGCGGGGGTCAGCGCGCTGCTCGACGCCGCCTTCAAGACCTCTCCGGCGCCCGTCGCGGTGGGCGAGATTGGGCTCGACGGGGTGGGCCAGCGGCGGCTCTCGCTTGACCATCAGGCGGCCGTCTTTCGGGCCCAGTTGGGGTGGGCCCGAGTCAAAAACTACCCGGTCGTATTGCATCTGGTCCGCGCCCACGGACGCGCCCTCGAAATTTTACGTCGAGACGGCATACCGACCGCCGGCGGCGTCGTGCATCGCTTCACTGGTCCGTCTGGGCGGGCGGACGCCTATCTGCGACTCGGCTTGCATCTGGGGTTCGCGGACGCTGGCGCTGCGGCGGCGCGGGTGCCCCTCGACCGCCTGATCCTCGAATCGGACGCCGACGATCCCCGGGGGCGCTCACCCGCAGGCATTCTGCAGATCGCGAACGAAATCGCCGAATTGCGCGGCTGCGATGTGGTCGATGTCATTGGCGCGAGTCAACTGAATGTGCGCCGATTGTACGCGCTGGGTTGACTTCGCTACATTCTGCGTCTAAGTGAAAGGTCGGCTCTAGAACCCCCCTGGTGAACCGCAAGGAGTGCCCCGATGCTCGTACAAATCTCCGACGGCGACGCGCGCGCTGACGCCATCGACTACGTGGCCGAGATTGAGCGCCTCAAGCGCGAGCGCAACGCGATCATCCTCGCCCACTACTATCAAGAGGCCGACATTCAGGACGTCGCGGACTACGTGGGTGACAGCCTGGGCCTCAGCCAGAAGGCGAAGACCACCGACGCCGACGTCATCGTCTTCGCGGGCGTGCACTTCATGGCCGAGACCGCCAAGATCGTGAACCCCGACAAGATCGTCGTCCTGCCCGACCTCGACGCGGGCTGCTCGCTGGCCGACGCCTGCCCCGCAGACGCGCTCCAGGCCTTTAAAGACAAACACCCCGGTCATAAGGTCGTCAGCTACATCAACTGCTCTGCCGCGGTGAAGGCCATCAGCGACGTCATCTGCACGTCGAGCAACGCCGCCGACATCGTGCGCCTCTTCGACGCCGATCAGCCCCTCATCTTCGCCCCGGATCGCAACCTGGGCGCGTACGTGGAGAAGGAGACGGGCCGCGACATGGTGCTCTGGCAGGGCACGTGTCAGGTGCATGAGATCTTCAGCGAGAAGAAGATCCTCGACCTCAAGGTGCAGCACCCCACCGCCGCGATCATCGCGCACCCCGAGTGTGAGCCGCACGTGCTGCGCCACGCCGATCACATCGGCAGCACCGCTTCGCTGCTCAACTTCGTCAAAGACAGCGCGTACGACACGTTCATCGTCGTCACTGAGGCGGGCATCCTGCACCAGATGGCCAAAGACGCGCCCCACAAGACGCTGCTGCCCGCCCCGCCCGAAGGCAACTGCGCCTGCAACGAGTGTCCGCATATGCGGGTGAACACGCTCGAGAAGCTGTATCTGGCTTTGAAGAACCTGAGCCCGCGCATCGAGGTGCCCGAGGACGTGCGCGTCGCCGCGTTACGCCCGATGACCCGCATGCTCGCCAAGGATCTGGGCGCCGCATAGCGGTGCTCTGGCTGCGCTTGAGCCAGTTGCCCTTGAGCCAGTTGCGCTTGAGCCAGTTGCCCTTGAGCCAGTTGCGCTTGAGCCAGTTGCGCTTGAGCCAGTTGCCCTTGAGCCAGTTGCCCTTGAGCCAGTTGCCCTTGAGCCAGTTGCCCTTGAGCTAGTTGCGCTTGAGCTCGACCTGAACCTTGAGGATCTGACCCAGGCTCAGCCTGCTGCGTTTGTTCAGGCGATTCCACCGCATCAAATCAACCAGCCGCACATCGTGTTCGCGGGCAATCCAACCCAGCGTCTGACCCTGCTTGATCACATGCTCGAAGTGCCCGGTGGTCGCGATGGCGACGCGGCGCTGCAGTTGGCGCGCAGTGGCGCGGGTGTACAGCGACCCGAAGAACCGCGCGATGGGGGCCGAAGCCCGCACGTGCAGGTGGTTGTAGTGCCCGCTCACATGGCGCACCAAGGCCGTCTTGCGGCGCCGACCGAACGGGTAGCTGATGATCGGCTTGAGCTGCTCGGGGGTCAGACCGAGCGTCTTGGTCGCGTGCTTGTAGAGCGTCTTTTGATGGCGCACGTCCATATAGATCAGCTCGGCGAGCCCGGTCACGTACAGATGCTGGACGAAGGCCCATTGCCGGGGCACATCCATGTTGCTGGGCCCGACCGGGTAGCGCTCACGATCATCAGGCAGCACGCCCTTGATGTAGTAGCGCAGGTCGGCGTCGCGCCCAGATTGGTGGGTGCGGTGTGGCGGATATCGGCCACCCCGTCGCAGCGACATGTCGCCGATCGAAAGGTCCTGCCCGCCGGGGTGCAGGCGCTGCACGGCCGCATGGGCGCTGCGCAGCGCATACATCAGCTCGGGGACGGCCCAAGACGAATGCGAATGCCGCGTCCACACGCTTGGGCTGTCGATCATCGAGCGCCCGAAGAGCAGGCGCCCGTCGATGCGGCCCACCGCGGCGGGCGGGTGGTGCTCGACCAGCCAATCGGTCGGGATCTGCTCAACGACGCCGGCCCAGACGGCCTGAACGACCTTCCAGTGCGGGTGAACGGGGTCCTGAGCCCCGAGCACAGGGCTCGCGACCAGCAGGGAAACAAAAAGGATCAGGGCACGCATCGAGCGCATATTGCAGATGCGCAGGCCATCTGCAAAGGGGAACACCCCGACGCCGGGCTGCTTTTGAGCGGAAATTTAGCGGGATATCGGTTAAACCTCGGTGGTGATCCACCTTGAATTCCAAGCCGGTACGCTGGTCATCCGCGGCGTCGATGACACAGCGTGGCTGCCCCCAAGCGTCGAATGGGATCCGCGCAGTCGACTGCATCGGGCGCCGGCCAATGCCTATGCCGATGTGGTCATGGCCTGCATCCGCAACAATACCCCCTACACCGATGACGCCCGGGCGTATGCCGATCTGCCCAACGGCCTCATGGTGCATCGCACGGCCCGGCCGTTCCAAAAAGAGGCCCTCGACGCCTGGAACGCACATCGCAAGCGCGGGGTCGTCGTGCTGCCCACCGGCGCCGGCAAGACCTACGTGGCGCACCTGGCGATCGACGCGGCGCGACGCAGCACGCTCATCGTCGTGCCCACGCTCAACCTGGTGGCGCAATGGCACACTGGGCTCAAAGCGGCGTTCGGCTTGCCCGTAGGCATCGTCGGCGGCGGCTCGCACCAGGTCGAGATGCTGACCGTGACGACCTACGACTCCGCCTACATCCACATGGAACACCTGGGCGCGCGGTTTGGGCTCGTGATCTTCGACGAGTGCCATCATCTGCCCGGCGAGGCGTATTCGCACGCCG
>JBNMOZ010000055.1:0-16376 GCA_051276005.1 Bradymonadia bacterium
GGCCCGGCTGCTCATCGCGTTCGACGCGGCGCTGCCCGACGATCGTGAGGCCGTGCAGCAGTGGAACCGGCGGGTGAAGCGCTGGCCGATGCGCGCGATCGGCGAGCAAGAGCGGGCCAACGCTCGAGTGGCGGGTGAGCCGAGTCGGTTCATCGACGTGCTGGCGACGGTGACCCGCGCGTTGCCGGCGGTCTTCTGCCCGGCGGTGCCAGACACGCAGGCGGCGCCACAGATCTTCATGCGCGTCGTGCACCGCGTCGCCGCTGCGCTGGGCTACCCCGAGCCGGAAGTTCGCCTGGATGCGCGCGCGATCGACCGAGCAGCAGCGACCCTCGACGGCATCGTGCTCAGCGTCGATCTGCTGCAGTTGAGCACCAATGAGCAGGCGTTCTGGATCGCGACTCATCTCGAGATGTACGCCCGCGGCGCCATCACGCTGTCGGGGTGGGCGCATATCGAGCTGCGCCATTTGCTGACCGCGCTGGCGATCGTCGGCGGCTACTCGGTGCGAGGCATCGACGCCAGCGACCCCGAAGTCAGCGCGACGATCGCCGAGTTGGCGCCCATGGTCGAGGCCAGCTTGGATTCAGATCTGCCCGGGGCGCTCGATCAACTGCGCCGGTTGCTGCCGGGGATCAAGCTCGGCCTGATCCGCGCCAGCGTCGCTGCGACCGCAGCTCGCGTCGCGTTGCTGTGCTGCGGCGGCGTGCTGCCGGGCATCAACGCCATGCATCGCATCAAGCACGCGCCGCTGGAGCGGACGCTGAGCTTGGCCGATCTGGTGCGCTGGACTGTGTCGGAGCCCTACGCAGTCCAACGCCTCGCGGTTGGTTTGGCTCCCGGCCGTTAGGGTGTAAGTGCTTGTGATTATTGGGGTTTGTGTTCAGTTCCGTTATGATCGTAGTTGTACGCAGACTCGAAACATCACATTCATGTTATCTCCTCGATCGTGAATTTTGCATACTCAAGCAACGGCTTCACGCGGGTCTCCCTGCCCGAAGCGATAGAGCGCATCGCAGCGCATGGCTACAGCGGCGTCGAGCTTCTGGCCGACCGGCCGCATTGGCATCCGGGGCTGGGCGCGTCCGACCGCGCGGCGATCTTGCGGGCGCTGCAGGCCACCGGGCTGACGGTGAGCAACATCAACGCGAACACCGCCATGGCCCTTTGGCCCGAGTGGATGCCTGAGACCGTCTTCGAGCCGGCCTTGAGCAATCATGACGCCGCCGTGCGAGCCCGCCGCATCGACTACACCCGCGCGGCGCTCGACTTCGCGGTTGAGGTCGGGGCGCGATGCGTGAGCGTGACCAGCGGCCGATGTGAAGCCGACATCGAGCCGGGCGAAGGCAAGCGATACTTCGCCGAGGGGCTCGCGCGCATCTGCGAAGACGCTGCTGAACGCGGTTTGAAGATCGGCGTCGAGTACGAGCCGGGCCTGCTGGTTGAGACCGCAGCCGAGGTCAAGGCGATGATCGACGCGGTCGGTCACCCTGCTTTGGGCGCCAACCTCGACATCGGACATGCGATTTGCGTCGGTGAGGATCCGGCCGATGCCATCGCGACTCTGGCCGGCCGAATCTGGAACGTGCACCTCGAAGACATCCGCGGCACCAAGCATTTTCACCTGGTGCCCGGCGAGGGTGACATCGACTTTGCGGCGGTCTTTGCGGCGCTCGAAGCGCATGGCTACGACAATTTCATCACGGTTGAACTGTACACTTGCTCGGCGCGGGCCGATGCTGCCGCAGCGGCGGCCATCGAGCACTTGCGTCGATGCGCTGCGCCGGAGCCCGTCGCCCTGTAGTCCGTCGCCCGATTGGCGGGTGCGGTCCGCTTTTTACCAACGGCTTGCCTGGAGAGAACGTGACACGCATCGGCGTCTGGTTGATTGGTGCCCGCGGCAGCATTTCGGCCGTGACCATCGCCGGTCACGCCGCGATGCAGGCGGGGCTCTACCCTCCGATGGGCATGGTGACGAGCCGCAAGGCCTTCGAAGGCAAGGGCTTGCCCGAGATCGACACCCTCGTCTTTGGTGGGCATGAGATCCAGGCTGGCACTCTGCGCGACTGTGCGCGTCCAGTGCTGCAAAGCTGCGGTCTGCCCGGTCTCGTCGACATCGACGTCGTGGGCGCTGAGCTTGACGCGGTCGACGCGCGCATCCGACCCGGTGTGGTGCGCGGCGGCGGGCGCACGATCGAGGCTTTGGGCGAGCATTGCGTCTCGACCGAGACCGACGCGGCGGCTGTCGAAGCCATTCGGGCCGATCTAGACGCCTTCAAGGCCCAGATGGGGATCACCCAACTGGTGGTCGTCAACCTCGCGAGCACCGAGCCCGAGATGGCCGCGCAGCCCTGCTGGGATGATCCCGACGCGCTGTTGGCCGCCATGGCCGGGCCCGAGTCGGTGTTGCCCCCCAGCGGCCTGTACGCCTGCGCGGCAATTTTGGGCGGCGACGCGCACGTCAACTTTACGCCAAGCCTGGGCTCGAAGGTGCCAGCGCTGCACATCTTGGCCGAGCGCACGGGCGCAGTGCATGCGGGCAGCGACGGCAAGACCGGCGAGACGCTGGTCAAGTCGGTGCTCTCGGAGCTGTTCATCCGCCGCAACCTGCCGGTGCTGTCGTGGTTTGGTCAGAACATTCTGGGCAACGGCGACGGCAAGGTGCTCGACGATCCCGAGAACAAGGCGACCAAGATCCACTCCAAGGATCATCTGCTCGCCAAGATGTTCGGCTACGTGCCCGAATCGAAGGTCGGCATCGACTACGTGCAAAGCCTGGGCGAGTGGAAGATCGCGTGGGATCACATCCACTTCGCGGGCTTCTTGGGCGGGCGCATGCAGATGACGTTCACCTGGAACGGCTGCGATTCGATCCTCGCCGCGCCGCTGGTGCTCGACCTGGTGCGGCTCGCCGCCTTCGCCCAAGGGCGCGGAGAGCGTGGCGTTCTCAAGGCGCTGGCCCCGTTCTTCAAAGATCCCATGGGTGTCGACGAGCAGCGACTCGTCGCGCAAGACGAGGCACTGCTCGCCTGGCTCGACGGCGAATGACCAGCCGGCGAGAAGTGCGCAACCAGATCAAGAACGCGAGCCCGCCGCCTGGCGGGCTCGCGCGCCCCTTCTTCGAACTCATCCGCCTGCCGGCCGTCTTCACCGCGCCCTCGGACGTGCTCGCGGGCATGGCGCTGGCGTCGCTCGCGATCGGCGAATCAGGCGGTCACCCGTTCTACCTGCAAGGCTTGGCGATACTGCTCGCGAGCGCCTGCGTGTACTGCGCGGGCATGGCGGCCAACGACATCTTCGACGCCAAGATCGACGCTGAGGAGCGCCCTGGACGCCCGATCCCGTCGGGTAGGGTGCCTCTGCAGACCGCGTGGGCGCTTGTCATCTTCTTGCAGTTGACCGGGCTGATGCTCGCGGGCTTGTCGGGGCTGCCGACCGTGGCGGCCGTGGCGCTCACCATCTTGCTCACCTATGTCTACAACGCGGCGACCAAGGACACGATCCTGGGGCCGTTTGTGATGGGCGCGTGCCGCTGGGCCAACGCGGCGGTGGGCATGAGCGTCATCGGCTGGCCCGGCGAACACTACTCCGCCTGGTACTGGCTCATCCCGTCGAGCACGATGTTCTACGTCGCGGCGCTCACCTTTGTGAGCCGCCACGAGGTGGATGGCGCCACCGCACGCGCCCTGCGTTGGCCCACCGAGGCGCTGCTGTTGGGCGCCGTTCTGCCCCTGTTTTGGGCGCTCTTTGTGCTGCCGGTCTGGTGGGCGGCGTTCGCGGTGGTCGTGCCGTTCTTCTGGTTGGTTCGCCCCATCCGCAAGGCGCTGGCGACCCCCAACGCGGGCGCCGTGCGCGGCGTGGTCATGGCGGGCATCTTCGGCATCGCGATGGTCAACGCCTGCATCGCGCTCGCCGCCGGCGGGTATATCTTCGCGCTCATCGCCGTCTTGCTGCTGATCCCGGGCAAGTTCGTCGGGCGCTGGTTTTACGCGACGTAGCTTCACCGACTTTGACGACCGGTAATAGGTGCAGAGCCTAAATTCGCCCCCGGGGCTGCTCTCCGACCGCCCCAACGGAGCATGCATGCGTCGAGAGACTGAAGTGAGCGTCGCGATCGCGGCGTCGCCCGACACCATCTTCGAGCGCATCACCGACCACGTCGACCTGTCGAGCTGGATGGGGGCGGTCAAGTCCGTCGAGCTTCTCGAAGAGGGCACGCCCCGCAATGGCGTGGGCGCCGTGCGCAAGATCGTCTTCGCGCCGGCTCTATTGCCGTCCATCGTCGAGCGGGTCACCGCCTTTGATCCGGCGGCGCGCACGTATTCGTACACGCTCACCGCGGGCATGGTCGGGCTGCGCGATCACCTGGGCACGCTCACCGTGGAGCCCGACGGTGAGGGCTGCGTGCTGCGCTGGGCGATCTGGTTTGAGCTCAACCCATGGGTATGGGGGCTGATCGCAGGGGTCTTCGTGCGCAGCTTCAGCAGCCGCCTTCAGGCCGGTCTGGACGACCTGGCCGCCGGATACGTCTGATCACGAAGAGGGTCGCGGAGCGCCGCGAAGGCCGTTCGCGAGCACCGCGCCTTTGAACGCGAGGCTAGCGCTCGACTTCGACCTCGTGGAAGTGCAGGTCGCGGTAGGTCACCAGGGCGCCGTCTTCATCGTCGTAGATGAACTCGCAGCGCGGGTTGCCGTTGATGTCGGTGTGCTGCTTCGCCGTGCCGGTGCAGTCGTAGTCACCGGTCGCGGGATCCATGAACCAGATCGACTTGCTCGTGGCGTTGTTGGGCCGCGACGCGGTGAAGGCGAGCACGGTGCCGTCCTTGGACAGGTCGAAGTCGCCGATGTCGTGGTTGCTCCAGTGGCTGGCGCGCACGTTGTTGGTGATCACGACCGGGTCGGCGCTCATGTCGCGATCAAAGCGCATGATGTCGAAGTCGTCGCGGTTGCTGCCGCCTTCGTCCCGGGTGCAGTCGCCCTTCGCCAGGAAGTAGAAGAAGTCGCCGTCGGCCGAGAAGACCGGGTTGAAGGCCACCTCGGTGAAGTTGAAGGGCATCATGCGCTGGCATTTATCGGGCGAGTTGATGCTCTCGAAGAGCTCCTTCTGGTTCGGCGCAGGGGCCGACGGGCGGGCCTCGAGCACCTGGGCGCGCCAGACGCGATCGGTGCGCGTGAAGACCGCCATATAGGTCGAATCGGGCGAGAGGCCGACGGGCAGGCGGCCGTTGAACTGCGAGCCGGTGCCGCCCTGGTCGCCGAAGGTGTAGAGCGTCTGATTGAGGCCGTTGGTGACGTTGTAGAACTGCAAGGTCATCGTCGACAACGTGGTCTGCAGCAGGATGATCAGCGAGCCGAACGGGGTCACGCGGAAGCCGCCGTCTCCGTTGATGGTGCCGACGATCGTCTGACAGGCCGGGGCGTTGTCGATGGGATCGCAGGCGTCCGTCGCGCCGCCGACCGGCTCGACGTAGACCTCGATGGTCTGCTCGATGCCGTCGGCCTGACCGCGGGCATACACGACCAGGTTGGTGTCAGCGGCCTTGGCGAACTGGAAGGAGTTCACGTCGTCGTTGACCCGGCGCTTGTCGTCGCTGCGCACGAGCTTACGGGTCACGTCGACCGGGGCGAGCCACAGCTCAAAGCCGTCGCCTTCACTGCGCTCAAGCCAGCCGACCCACGTCATGTCGCCGTTGACCTGGCATTTCTTGACGTTGCAGTCGACGCCGCCGTCGGCGGTGAGGTTGAACTCCTCCTTGTCGACGAAGTCGTAGATGAACAGGTCCTGCCGGGCGACGCCGCCGGCGGTGGTCTTGGCCTTGATATAGGACAGGCGAACGCGGGTCTCGGTCTCCACCGGGCCCGCATCACCAGCGCCACCGCCGGCGCCGCTGGCGTCGAAGGTGCCAAAGTCCTCGCGCCCGGCATCCTGTGCGCTGGGCTCGTCGTCGCAACCCATAAAGGCCAAGGCGATCAACAGTCCGCCAACTGTGCGAAGTTTCATGTAAATCCTCATTTCTACTGGAACCGGGGGATTTTAGAGTACCGCAGGACTAAATCACAACCGCGCGTGTGAGACGAGCAGCGTCCCGACCTTGGATTGGACGTGCTATCGTCAAGGCAATGTCTTCACTTCGAACTGTATGGATCGGGTGGGTGCTTTTGCTCGCGGGCTGCGGGGAATGCGCCGACGACTTCGACTGCCCCGGCGTCGACGTCTGCACGGACGCGCGCTGTGAGCGGGCCCGCTGTACTCGAGACGAAGCCTGCCCGCCGACGCAAGTGTGCCGCGCGAACGCCTGTGTTGAGGCCCCGACGGCCGCGCCGCCGCAGAACGCGCCCGTGATCGTCGAGTCCGTTAGCGGCGAGTCCGTGACCAGCGAGCCAGTGACCCGCGAGTCCAGTCAGGCGCCATGACCGACACGTTGCGCATCACCACCTGCATGTACGGCGGTAACTCGCGCATCGCCTTCATCGCGGGGGTCGGGTTCGCCCTCGTGGAGTTGGTCGTCGCGAGCCGGCGCCATCACGGCGAGAGCGACGTGCCGGGCTTCGCTTGGCTGCCCGATACGGCGGGGGTCGACCTGCCCCGCGTCGCTTTGGACATCATCGCCGGTGCGTCAGCGGGTGGGGTCGCGGGTGGTGTTCTGGGCAAGATGCTGTTTAACAGCGCCGATCCTGAAGACGACTTCAGGCGCGCCGCGGCCTTGTTCGTCGACCAGATGGACGTCGCGCTCTTCGCGCGGCCGCAGCGCTATCCGACGGCGTTCTTCGACAAGACGCCGCTCACCATCGGCGCGCCAGAACAACCCGACAGCTTCCGCGCCATGCTCGACGCGAACCTGCCCACCCAGAGCACCGCGGCGTTGCAGCCCGATGGCGAGCTGTGGCTGGCGCTGACGCAGCTGTCGGGATCGCTGGAGTATTTTGGCCGCGCCGACGATGGCGACGTGCCCGTCGAGGACCTCAACTATCTCGAAGGGCGCCGGTTCGATCTGATCGACTACACGTCGATGCGGACCGACCTCGCTGAGGCGGTCGAGGCGACGTCGGCCAACCCGTTTGGCTTCAGCCCGCGCTTCATCTGCGACCACACGGCGGTGGGCGGGTACGCGACGTGGTTAGCGACCCGCAGCCAATTCGATCCGAGCCTGCCAAAGCTGGCCCTG
Organism: Bradymonadia bacterium; assembly: GCA_051276005.1. Lineage (GTDB taxonomy): Bacteria > Myxococcota_A > Bradymonadia > UBA7976 > UBA1532 > JBNMOZ01. Next base: position 7,167 of record JBNMOZ010000055.1, read on the forward strand.
CCCACCCTGCCTCCACCGGAGCTGTCGGCCTACTTCGACGGCGGCGCCCTCGACAATCGGCCACTGGGCATGGCCATCGACGCGTTGTTTCGCCGCGGCGTGGGCACTGAGTCGGGCGACGTGGTGGCGGTCTTGCTCGTCGATCCGGACGCGCAGACGGCGGGGCAGACCTACGCCAGCATCCTCGACACCGCGGCCAACGGACGCCGCGAGCCCCACCTGGCAGATCAGCTCGCGGGCCTGTCGCGGGGCTATCGAATTCTGCGCCACGAGCGCATCAACCCAGATCTCCAGCGCCTCGTCACCTGGCAGGAGCGCACCCGGCTGCATGCGCGCTTGCAGCCTAAGACCTGCGAGACTGCGCCCACAGATGGCGCCCTGGCGACGGCGGCCGATCTGATCCTCTTTGGCGGCAACTGGCAGCGGCGGCTGGCGCATCAAGACGACACGTCCGGGCGCCTGCTCAACCTCGCCCACGCCCTGGCGAGCCGGCCGCACGGGCATCGCGATCGGCAAGCGCTGCTGCTCGCGGGGCTCAGGGTGCGGCGCCTGCTCGCCATGCAGGATCGCTGGCTCGAGATGGACCGGCTGGATCGCACCGACGCCCCCGCGAAGCTGACGGCGGTGCAATCGCTGCTCGACGCCGAGCTCGAGACGATGCGTGCGCGGGCCGAGCAGATGGGGGCGGCGTCACCCAACGCGCTGCATCACCTGGTGCACGAGGCCAGCATGGGCGCGCCGCTGCCGCCAGATGGGCGGCCGGTGGCGCTGGCCTTGCGACGGGTCGGGCCCCCCGAGGGCGGCCTCGCGTCCAGCGATCTGGGCGGCACCATCGGCTTCTTCGATCGCGATCTACGGGCGCACGATCTGCTGGTGGGCATGGCGTTGGGGCGGCAGGCGGTGGCGCGGTTGCTGCCCGAGTCGGCGCGGACTCTGTGGCAAGCCCATTTCGCCCTCGACGCTGATCCACGGCAGTGCGCGAACGCGGTGTGCTGGTTTAAGACAGCGCATGCCGGGCTGCCCTGGGCCGATTGGGATGCCGCGCGGGCGCGGATCGCAGCGCGACGCTCGACCGACACGCCCGACACGCCCGAGGCGCTCGTGGCCCCCTCGACCCGCGCCTATTACCCAGAGCTGCTCGAGACGGTCGCGCATGTGTTGGAGCGGCTCTGGGTGCTCTCGGCGCTGGCGGTTGGGCGGCGCGACAATACGCTGTATGGCCTCAATCGAGGCCCGCTGGCGTTGCTCACCCGGTTCTTCGTGCCGCGCATGTTGCGCGCCGATGCGGCCCTGGTGCGCCGCTTCAAGGATCCCCAGCCGATCCGCCGATTCAAGATCGGCCTCTTCGCCGTACCGCTGCTGTTCTTCTTCGCGATGGGCACGCTCAGCGCGATGCTGGTCAACACCTGGGGCATCGAGTCGTGGTTTTGGCGGGCGACCTGGACGGGCCTGCTGGGCTTGTTCATCGGCGCGTCGCCCGTGGGCGTCGGCTGGCTGGTCTATGCGCGGCGAGCGAAGCGTTTGCGCGCCCAGTGTGCGCAAGACGCGGCTGCTAGCCTGCCCGCGTCGACCGGGCCCGAGCGCTCAGCAGGCGCGCCGCCAAGCCCAGCGCAATCCGATGGGCCAGCGCCATGATCGTGACCTGCGGGTTGACGCCGATGGTGCCCGGCAGGGTCGCCGCGTCGGCCACGTAGAGCCCCGGCATGTCCCAGGCCTGGCCCTGGGGATCGACCACGCCGCCCTTGGGGTGCCCATGCATGCGGCAGGTGCCCATGATGTGCGCGGTGAAGTACTCGGTGTCTTCGACGCGAGGCGGCTGGGCGTACAGCTTCTTGATGTCGTCGGGGCTGTGAATCACGGGCAGGTGATGAAACGGGGTGTAGACCTCGGTCGCGCCCGCCGCAAAGTACAGCTCACTCATCAACGCTGCCGCCCGCACGAACTTGTTCTGATCGGCGTCGGTGACGTCGTAGCGCACGTAGGGCACGCCGAACGGGAGAAGGCGAATGCGCCCCTCGGCCTGATCATCAACGAGAATGCCGCCGGTCGCGATGTTGCGCGCTGATCGCATGCGCTCGGCGAGGTCGGGCCCAAAGCCGGGGAACACCGCCGACATGAAGCCCAGCGGGATCGCGCCGGGCGCCAGCAGGATGCCCTCGTCTTTGAACTCGACGCATTGCCACGCCTGATGGGTGCCGCGCAGGTTGTCGACGGGCTCCTCGAAGTGGGCGGCCATCTTGATGTTCGGGTGGATGGTGAAGTGCTTCCCGACATGCCCGCAGCGCTTGCCGATCTTGTTGCGCAGCAGCATCAGCGGCGTCTGGATCGCCCCGCACGACAGGATCGTCGCCTCGGCTTCGACGCTGAAGCGCCGCTTGGCGTAGGGGTCGGTGATCACACCCGTTACGCCCGAAGCGCGTCCGCGACGCGATGAGATCTTCGACACGCGGGCGTTGCTGTACAGGCGCCCGCCCGCCGCGAAGAACCGGGGCAGCCAGGTTTGCAACGTGCTCTGCTTTGCGCCAGACGGGCAGCCGGTCACGCAGTCGTTGCTGCCGACGCAATGGCGCTGGTTGCGCTTGTTCTGCGAGAGCTTCCAGTTGAGGGCGTCAGCGCCGCGCTTGAAGGCCAGGCTCACGCCGCCTTCACTGCCGGGATCTTGATAGCGCGCGTGGATGACCTCTTCGACGTGCGCGAAGTGCGGGTCAAGATTCTTGGCGGTCATCTCGGGCAGCTGCCGGTCGGTCACCCACTCGTCGAGCACCTTTTCGGGTGTGCGCCAGCACATGCCGCCGTTGACGACGGTGGTGCCACCGACGCAGCGCCCTTCGAGGTACGGCACCGGGCTGCGACCCAGCAGGGCCGTCGCGCCGCCGCCGCGCATGAGCTTGGACAGCATCTCGGGGATGTCGGCGGAGTACTCTTCGGTGGTGTACCAGGGGCCCTCTTCGAGGATGATGACCTCGAGCCCGGCCTCGGCCAGGGTGCAGGCCGCCGCCGCGCCACCCGCGCCGCTGCCCACCACGACCACGTCGCAGTGCAGGGCTTGATCGCCGCGGGTGTCATGCGGCTCGAAGAGACCGGCAGGCTTGGCGCTCGGATGGCTCATGGCGTCCCCGTTTCAATCATCGCAGGCGCAAAGGCCAGGTAGTCGGCCGGTGAGAAGACGCTGCCCAGAGCGGCCGGCGTCGCCGGCAACTGCGCCGGATCCGCGGCGACGAGCGAGTCGCGGAACTTGCGGCGAGCGTCGCGCCACTCGCGTCGGCGATAGCCCAGGAAGGCCTCGACCTCGGGCCGCGAATAGGCAGCCATCGAGATCAGGATCTTGAAGAGCAGCACGGCTTGCCGCACCTGGGGCACCTTATGGTCGGCGAGCTTCTCCAAGCGGGCCAGCGCCGTCGCGCGATCGCATCGACTCAACGGCCGCAAGCCGCCGCCCATGGCCGGGCTGAGGTACTCCAGCGCGAAGAGGGCCGCCGAGAAGCCGGCCTGGATTCCCGGTGGGTAGGCCTGCACCATGGCTTCGAGGCTGTCGAGCACGGGCTCGGTCAGGTCGTGCGGAAATTCAGGCCACCGGGGCACCATCGCGTCGACGATCGCCCGCGCGATTCGGCGTCGTCGGCCTCTCAACGTGAAATTCGGGCCGATCATTGCTCGCCTCCGTTGTGCACCCTCAACCCGGTCTCGGGCGTGATCTGATCAGCGTCGCAGTGGGGCCCGCGAGGTCGATTCCCGATGATCGCACGCTCGGCATCGCGGGCGTGCTTCATCCAGGCTTGGCGAATGTCGTCTTCGACGGCGTGCGCGTCGAGCACGTCTTCAAGCAGCTTGTTTCGCCGCAGGAAGTGCCCGCGCATGATGGGGAGTTTGCGATGCGCTGCCCCCATTCCGCGGCCGGCGTACGGCACCTTCGCGCCCAAAATTCGGGCGGTGAGCTGCCATTCCAACTCGACGAGTCGGGCCTGGTCCTTGCCGACGAAGAAGAAGCCGATCATGGGATCGGCGAAGACGCGATCATAGAAGTCGGTCAGGATCGTGCGCAGGCGGTCTGCGCCAAGACGGTCGAAGTGGCTCATGGCGTCACCCTGGCCAATCGGCGCGCTCTTTTCAACACAGCGGTCGTGGCCTCAGGCATTGGCGGCGCAGCGACGCGGGGCTCAGCGATTGGTGACGCAGCGGCGCGGGGGCGGGACGGAGAACGCGAGGCGCCCGCGGCCCTGGGTCGCCTCGAAGTAGTTGAAGAGCAGCGGGTCGTCATCGGGGCCAGGCTGCATGAAGATCTCGGCGGCGCGGCGCTGCGCGTCGATGCGGTAGGCCGGGGTCTCGGGCGTGGCCACGATGAGCACGCCCATCGTCAACGGGGTGGCGCGCAGCGGCCGCTCGCCAAAGAGCGTTCGAATGCGCGCTGCGTCCAATACGCATCGGCCCTCCGCGTCGACCAGGCCATCGTCTCGGCGGCGCACGCCGCGCAGGAAGGTCAAGCTGCCGACGGCATCCAGCGGCCGATGCCCCAGCAAGTACTGCTCGATAGGGGCGTAGGGCAGGGCGTTGCCTCCGTTGCCCACCAGGCCCGATCGGCCATCCGCGCGCGCTGGGACGAGTCGATAGCGCCCCGCTGCGATGGTCTCAAGTCGCGCTGCCCCGCCCAATTGCCCGCCCACGTTCGAGTAGCCCCAGCCTTCATGCGGCCTTGGGCACCCCGGCACCACCCATCGATTCCCGGCGCGACGGACCAGCGCGCGCAAGCTCGGCGCGCTGCGCAGATCGGTACGCGCGCCATCGATGGCGACCGCCGCCTGCAGCCGGCGCCAGCGGGGCAGGTGACCGGGCTTAAACGGCGCCGCGCCCACCCCCGGCGTGCCGCGGTCGATCCACACATGGGCGACGTCGTCGACCGGGCTCGCGAGGCCGCTCATATAAATCACCGCGAGCAAGTCGAGCGTGTCGTCGAAGCGGGCGGCGAGCCAGCGCGTGTGACGCAATGTGGCACCGTCTTCGGCGTCAATGGATGCTTGGCGACGCACGATGACGGGGCCGAATCGCTCGACGTCGCACACGCGCTGCGACGAAGCCTGCGACCCGGACGCGGCGGCGGCGCGCGGCGGAAGGGCTGCACACCAGGCGGACCAGCGCGCGGTGTGGCGCACGTCCGAGGTGCGCTCGGCGACCGCCGCTTTGCGGGCCACGCGCGCTGTCTCGGCGTAGTCAGGGAAGGGTCGCGCGGCTTGCTCGATGCCGCGCAGGGCATCGACATATCGCGACCACGCGGCGTCGAGGTTGACGGCCGACTCGGCCAGGGCAGCGCACGCCGCCAGACCGGGGCGTCGCCAGAGCCGCCGAGCCTGGGCGTCGCGGGCGTGCAGCGCGGCTTTGAGCGTGCGGGCGTCATCGAGGGCAGTCTGGCGCGCCGCGGCATAGCGCGCTCGGCGATCAGAAGACCCGTTCGCGCCGACCCCCCACAGGAGGACGAACAGCGCAAATAGTGAAGGAGACTGCACTTTCAAGCTCCAGTTGCCGACCCTAGGCTGACAGCGTACACTGCGCGCCGCGCAATCCCGGCGCAACAATCACCAGATCTCGCGGAGCCATGGAATGATTCGTCGACCGACCGGAGGCGTCGCGCTGGTTTGCGGCCTGCTCTGCATGCTGCTCAGCCCGACCCCGAACGCTGATGGCGTCATCGCCACGGCCGCCGCGCAGGGCAAACGCAAGACCAAGGCTGCCGAGCCGGCCAAGATCGACACGGTCCGCTTCAGCTATGAGCGCTGGTCGCGCGCCGGCCAGAAGACCTACGTGCTGGTGCCGCTGCCGACGCAGGTCGCGCCGGGCACCCTGCAGGATCGCGTACGCTCGATCTTCAAGACGGTCGTCAGCGACAAGCCCAGCACCTACGGCGACGCGCGCCTGGCCTTCCAGCCCGACGCGGCCAAGACCGGCATCGTCTACGTCTATCTCGACGTGAAGAAGGCGACCTACAACCCGATCGCGATGGCCGAGCTGGTCTATACGTTCACCGAGAACGGCGCGCGCAAGGTCATCTTCCCCAAGGTGCAGGAGCAGGGCTGGACGCGCGACGACGTGCCCTTCCCCGCGTATGTCCTGGCCGTCCCGCTGTACGCGGCGCTGCCCCCGGCCCGCATGGGCGGCAGCCTCGTCAAGCTGCCCGACGGCACGCTGATGGGCAGCGAAGCCGCCATTGAGAAGATCAAGAAGGGTGACAAGGCGCTCATCGACGCGAGCTGGAGCTACGTCGAGAAGGGCCCGCCCGCGGGCGCCATCGCGGCGGTCAAAGCCGCTCCGCTGCTCGAACTCAAAGACCTCGATGCGCGGCTGATGCCGGTGCTCAAGGCCGATGGCGCGGCCTTGCGCAGCGCGGCCCTCGACGGCCTGCAGGGCCGAGACAACACCGCGGTCAACACGGCGCTGCGCGCGGTCATGGACAACGACAAGGACGCGGCGCTGCGCGACAAGGCGGCGGGTCTGCTGAGCGCCTCGAAGGATCCGACCTTCTCGACGGCGGCGCAGTATCACGCGCTGCGCTCGAAGGATCCCAAGATCGTCGCTGTAGCCGCTAAGGGCCTGGGCGCGAGCAGCCAAAAGGAGGCCACCGAGCAGCTCGTCAATGCGCTGGGCAATGCCGACGCCGGCGTGCGCACTGCGGTCATCGCGGCGCTCCGGCAGCGCGGCGACAACTCGGCGCTGATGGCGGCGCTGGGCAAAGACGCGCTGAGCCTCGAGTCGCGCATCGAAGCCGCGCAGGCCCTGACGATCACCAAGGACAAGAAGGCCGCCCACGCGGGCCTGCTCTTCCTCGCCGTCAAGGCCAAGGGCGACCTGTCGGCGGGCGCAGCGGCGAAGCTGGCGGGCTATGACACCCCGGCGACCTATACGGCGCTCGCGTCGTCGGTCAAGCACAGCGAGGGCGAGACCCGCCGCGCGGCGGCCAGCGCGTTGTCGCGCCTGGGCACCCCCAAGGGCCTCGCGCCGCTCTCGGCGGCCGACACCAAAGACGCCGACAGCGGTGACGCCATGCTCGTCGCCATTCGCACCATCTACGCCAAGCAGCCGCTCGACTTCGTGCTCAAGGGCACCAAGAACCGCGACAAGACGCTGCAGCGTCAGGCGGTCGCGACGCTCGGCAACATGGTGGCGACCCAGAAGGGCAAGGGCGCGCGCAAGACCATCATCAAGACGCTTGAGCCGCTCTCTGCATCCAAGGACGAGTCGATTCGGGCCGCGGCCGCGCGCAGCTACGGATCGATGGGCGGCGGCGACGTCAAGCCCCGCATCCTCAAGCTGGCCACGGATCAGGCTGTCGAGGTTCAGCGCGCTGTCGCGTATGCCCTGCGCGCGTTCCCCGGACAGGACGCCTTCAAGTTGCTGTCGGGCTATACGACCAAGACCGACGCGCTGCTCATCGCGAACGCCGTTGAGTCGCTGGGCGTGCTCAAGCAGGCGTCCGCGCTCGACAGCGTCGTGCAGCATCTGCAGCACAAGGACGTGCGCGTGCGCCGGGCGGCGACAGGCGCGCTGGTCAACATTGGCGGCGAGTTGCCCGCTGATAAGCGCAAGCCGATGCTCAACTTCTTCTCGCAGGCGGTCTTCGACAAGGACGCCGACGTGCGCCTCAAGGCCGTCACGGGCCTGCGACTGGTCAAGGACCCGCGCACGGTGACCGCGTTGGCGGCGCTGCTCAAGGATCCGGTCAAGCCGGTGCGCCAGGCGACCCTCAACGCCATGGCGTCGACGGGGTCAAGCTCGGCGGTCGAAGCCATCGCCACGGGCCTCGAAGACGAGGACTCTGAGGTGCGCATGACCGCGATTCGCGCGCTGGGCAACCTCAAGCAGAAGAGCGCCGCCAAGGTGCTCACCGACTATGCCAAGGACGAGACGGACGCGACGTTGGCCAGTGAGGCCCGCAAGGTGGCGGCCGCTCTAAAGTAGGCCTGGTCAGGGGTTGCTGACCCCCGGCCCGATCTTCTTCTCGAACTCTGCTTGAGTCCCTTGCGCCGACGGTGCCGCTCCGATAGGGTCCGGCGCGATTGCACCAGTAGCTCAGCTGGATAGAGCGCCGGCCTCCGGAGCCGTAGGTCGCAGGTTCGAATCCTGCCTGGTGCGTAGCTTCACACTGCGCTGACGATCTCAAACTGCGCTGACGATCGAACAGCGCCGAAAACCCCATACCGCCCGGTATGGGGTTTTTTCGTATTCGGTGTGCATCTCCGAGCATCGTTCACGGTACCCTGCCTCCCCGCCATGCCATGGGAGGCTTCGTTTGCACGCCCGATTCGTCATTGTGTTCAGTCTGTTGGCCAGTCTTGCTTTGGGCTGCTCGCCCTTGCGCGACAACGACGCCGTGCCCCAGCAAGTCGATGAGCCTTGCGCGGAATTGGCGGAATGCGCCGCGGGGCTGGCCTGCGCGCAGGACGCTACATGCCAAGCGGTCGGAGAGCCGGGGACGGCCGGGCGTGAAGAGCCCTGCGGCGCCGACGAAGACTGCCGCATCGAGTTCGTCTGCGGCGGCGCTGGACGCTGCGCGCGCTCTCGCCAGGGCGACATCGCAGACATCTGTTCGAGTGACGCGTCCTGCGCCCCCGAGCTGCGCTGCGCCAACTCTGGTCGGTGCGCGCGTATTGGCGATCCGGGCACCTCGGCCGAGGGCGTTGACTGCGAAAACACCGACGAGTGCGGCCTCGGTCTCATCTGCGGTGGTGATGGCGGCATCTGCACCGCCGTGCCGACCTGGGCCGGGGCAGCCTGCGAGCCTGTTGGCGGTCCGGCGCGACCGCTCTTCGAGGTGCCGCGTGGCGCCCGCGAGACCGACTTCTTCCGTTTGCCGTTCCCCAACGACGTGCTGCGCATCGGCAACCGCATCAACCTGCGGGGCCATCCGGGCACTGAGCAGCGGCCCGAGCCGGGCGACGCCATTGGCGCCGTGCTCGCGGCGCAGGCCCTCAACGCCGATGGCTTCGGCCTCAACCCGGCGATCACCTTTCGTTTCAGCCGCGGCGTCGACTTCAACAGCCTGGTCTTTGGCGGCGACAACAAAAACTTCGTCTTCGTCGACATCACCCCCAACAACGATCGCTTCGATCGGCTGCCGCGGGCGCGCTTCTTCGCGACGAGCAACCGCTCACGCTATGTCTGCGAGAACTGGTTGGGCCTTCGACCGGTCGAGGGCTCGCCCCTCGATTCGGGGCACACCTACGC
>JBNMOZ010000056.1:0-16317 GCA_051276005.1 Bradymonadia bacterium
GGCTGCCACGGCCTGGTCGTACAAGGCGAGCATGTCGGCGCTTGGCGTCGGGTGCTTCTCGGCCCGCAACGCCCATTCAAGCGCCCGATATCGACGATCCATCGCCTGCCAGACCGCCTTTCGGGGGTGGGCGGTGCCAAGCGCGGGCAGTACGACCGCCTGATTCGCCGACCAGCGCGCCTGCAGGGCCTCGGGCGTCCAATGCACGGGCGTGGGGACGGCTGGGTCTCGAACCCAGAAGCCCGCCGCGTCGATCCCCGCCACCAAGACCGCGTGCCGCCGCGCGCCGTGCGAGACGGCGATGATCACCGGAATGTCGCGCCGGATCAGGCGCCTGAGCTCGCCCATATTCGATTCAATCACATGTGCATCGATGCCCAGTCCCCGCAGCGCGTCACTCAATTCGAGCCAGGGGATGCCCTCGGCTGAGACCGGCAGGGTGCGTACGAACGCCCTCAGATCGGGGACCGGCCCCAGGCGAGACGCGCCCATCAAGCCCGCCGCCGCGGCACAGAAGGGCGCCCGCCCTTGCTGAACGTGCTGAATGCCATCGATGCGGTGGGTCGGGTGGTCGATGCGGTGGGTGGGGCGACCGATGCGGTAGCTGGGGTGATCGGGCGGGTTGATCGGGCGATCGATGACCGGGCCAGGCGGCGCGAGCAATAGCGCGGCCCAGAGCGCGAGCAGCATCAGCTGCAGGCGTCGCCGACCCCATCACCATTGGCGTCGGCTTGGTCGGGGTTGGGCACAAAGGGGCAGTTGTCCATCAGGTTGGGCGTGCCGTCCTCGTCGCGGTCGTTGCCCTCTTCGCAGAAGTCGCCCACGCCGTCTTCGTCGCCGTCGGCCTGATCGGGGTTCGGGTTGACCGGGCAGTTGTCTTCGACGTCGGGCACGCCGTCGCCATCACCGTCAGCGCCGTTGGCGCAGGCATCGCCCACCCCATCATTATTGGCGTCCGCTTGGTCGGGGTTGGCCGCGTTGGGGCAGTTGTCGGGTCCATCGAGCACGCCGTCGCCGTCCTGATCGAAGACCGGATCGCAGGCGTCGCCCAAGCTGTCCGCGTCGGTGTCCATCTGGTCGGCGTTGGCCTGGCCCGGACAGTTGTCGAAGTCGTCGTCGACCCCGTCGCCATCGAGGTCCATGCCGAAGTCGCAGGCGGCCGGATCCTGGTCGGGGTTCACGATGCCCACGCAGTTGTCGCAGGCGTCGCCCACCCCGTCGTCGTCGAAGTCGGCTTGCCCGGCGTTGGCGTTCTCGGGGCAGTTGTCTTCGTCGTCAACGCGACCATCGCCGTCGATGTCATCGCCTGGCGGGTCTGGGATGAAGTCGGGATCGCAGGGGTTGCCCACGCCGTCGCCGTCCGCGTCGGCCTGGCCGGGGTTGGGATCGAGCAGGCAGTTGTCGACCAGGTCGGGTACGCCGTCGTTGTCGAGGTCGGGCAGGATGATGTCGGGGCAAGCATCCCCCACCCCATCGCCGTCCCCGTCATCCTGGTTGGGGTTGGCCACCTGCGGACAGTTGTCCTCGGCGTCGATCACCCCATCGCCGTCGGCGTCCATGCCGTCGACCAGCGGCTCATCGCAGGCGTCGCCGACGCCGTCGTTGTCACGGTCTTCTTGGGCCCGATTGGCATCGAACGGGCAGTTGTCGATGGCGTTGGGCACGCCGTCGCCATCGATGTCGCCGTTGACCATTGCACAGGCGTCGCCCGTGCCGTCTTCGTCGGCGTCAGCCTGATCTGCGTTGGGCACCGCCGGGCAGTTGTCGCGCGCGTCGGGCACGCCGTCGCCGTCCGAATCGTTCATCGCGCAGGCATCGCCCACGCCATCAGCGTCGCGGTCGGCCTGCTCGGGGTTCGCCACGTCAGGGCAGTTGTCGTCGTTGTCGGTGATCCCATCGCCGTCGATGTCGAACGGCTCGGCCGTGCACGCGTCGCCCACCCCATCGCCGTTTGAGTCGGTCTGCTCGGGGTCTGGGTCGACCGGGCAGATGTCGCATGCGTTGGGCACGCCGTCGTTGTCGCCATCGAGGGCGTCGTCGCCGACCGCGCAGTCGTCGCAAACATCGCCAATGCCATCACCGTCGGTGTCGTCCTGCGCGGGGTTTGCGTCTGCCGGGCAGTTGTCGGTGACGTCGGCGACGCCATCGCCGTCTGCGTCGGGCGGCGGACTCATGTCGGGGGTCAACGGCGCCATATCGATCGACGCGGGCGATGCGTCGATCGATGGCGGCGCCATGTCGGCCGCCACGCCCATGTCGCCCTCAACCTGGGCATCCACGCCGCGATCGCCCGAGGGCACGAACCGCATATCCTGCGACGCCATGTCCGTAGATGGGTCCGCGCCATCTGTGGCCGCGTCATCACAGGCCGTCAGGGTCAGTAGACCCGAAGCCAGCACCACAACCAGACGCCGCATCAGAGCTCCCGCACGTACAACGCCGGGGCACTGCATGAGTTGCTCGCCCACCATTGGGTCTCGCCGTGGCCGTTGTGGCTGTTCGGATCGCCGCGCCGATAATAGTAGTACTGATACCAGCTGTTATTGGCGTTGCAGGCGTTGTCAGCCGCGCCCTGCGTGCCCCACATCCAGGCGGCTCCACCGTGGGTGAAGCTGTTGCCGCCCTCCCAGGGGAACCGGTCGCCGATGATGTAGTCGTACTGCCCAACCACGCGCCAGCCGCCGTTCCAGTTGCTGAACACGACCGGCATGATCGAGCGCGTGTTGTAGGTGACGCCGAACTCCCAATGCGTGAAGGGATAGCGCGCCTGCAGGCCGAAGAAGTCGTTGAGGTTGCCGATGCGCACCCAGGGCTTCGCGGTGGCCACGCCCGCGTGGGTGTGCAGCGCGTCCGCGTTGCCGCCCCCCACCAACGTCGCCAACTGCGCCGCCGTGATGCGCTGGTTCGCGGCGTTGCCCAGCTTGAGCAGGCCGTTTGAGAGCGCCGAGGTGCCCGCCTGCAGTTGTCCGGTGGCCACCACGTTGTTGAGCGTGATGATCGGGCCGTCCGCGCGAACCTGGCCCTCGATGTTGATGGAGCCGGTGGGGATCGCTGCCATACGGCCGGGCACGTCGACGTGGTTGTGCTCGAGCACGATCTTGTCGAACGTCCACTGCCCGCTGTTGGGGCAATTGCCCAGCGCGCCGCCGCCCGACTCGCAGGTGAAGGTCGTGCCCACATCAAACAGCGTGCTGCCGCCCAGGTACACCTGGCCACCGACGCGCAACGCGCCGTTGGTGCTCAGCTGATCGTCCGCGTGAATCTGTCCCTCGACGCTCATCGAGGCGTCAGGGGTAGCGTTCATGCGGGCCGGCGCGTTCGCCGTGTCATTCGTGAGCACGATCTTGTCGAAGGCCCACTGCCCGCCGTTGGGGCAGGCACCCAGCGCGCCGCCGCCCGACTCGCATGTGATCGTCGTGCCTACATCAAAGATGCGGCTGCCGCCGAGCAGCACGTTGCCGGTCGCGGTCAGCGTGCCGTTCACGATCGGATCGTTATACAAATACGTCCGTGAATCGGCGCGGGTGGGATAGTTGAAGTACATGTTGTGATCGGGCGCGCCGGTCAGGTTGGTCAGCACCCGCATCTCGGCGTACAGGTCCCAGCGCGCTTGGTTGAGCTTGCCATTGCCATCGAGCACCTGGCGCCCGTTGATCGTCAGGCTGCTGCCCGAGATCGCGCCCGCCGACAGGTTGCCCGAGACGCTCATGTTGACCGTGCCGCCGGGCCGGAAGAACAGGATGTTGCCGTCGCGTCGAGCCTGATCACGCGAGGGCGCGGGCTCGAAGAACCGCAGGTTCCCGGCCTGGGTGTCCACGACCCAATCTTGGTCGTTGGCCGCGCCCACCAAGTGCAGTTGCCCGCCCTCGCTGACGTCGTTTTGGGGCTCCAACCGCAGATATCGGCCTGCGCCAGCAACAACTTGGGCGATGGTGCGATTGTTGTCCGCACGGACGACCAGGCCGTTGCCGACAGTGACGCTGCCGGTCGTCCCGGTGTCCTGATCGGTGCGCATGAAGCGTGACGCGTCGAGGCCATCGAGAGAGTCGGCTTCGAGGCCGCTGCCGGCGCCGTCGACCTGCACCAACTTCGCGAGGATCTGTGCGGGGGTATCGGGGCTGCCATCGCCGCCCACTTGTCCGGCCTGACCTGCGGGGCCCTCAGGGCCCTGAGGGCCGACAGCACCGGCGGGCCCGGGCGGCCCGACCAAGCCCGTAGGATCGCCCACCCACCGGCCGTTGACGTCGATGACTGGCTGGCCGCCGACCGCGACCGAGTTGGGCGTAATGTCGCCGGTCACGTTGCGGGCGACGTCGGCCGCGAACGCAGCAGGCACCTTGACCACCGCCGTGCGCGGCGCAAGCTCGTTGCCGCCGTCGATGGCGATGCTCAAATAGATCTCATCGCGGGTGAAGAGCGTCGGCGCGAGCGCCTGAATGCTGCCCAGGCTGACCGCGTAGTAGCCGTCGAAGACCTCGACATTGACGTGCGTCTCTTCCCACAGAGGCGCGCCGCCAATATCGGTCGCATACAAGCGCATGACGATGTCATGGGCGCCGGCGAGGGCGCGCCCCTGGGCGTCGATGATGAGCCCCTCTTGCACGAACTCGTTCGGCAACGCCGCGCTCACCGCAGGCAGGCTCAAGACGGCCGCCATGGCCACCCATCGAATCAGTCGTCGCATTGTCGTTCCCCCAGAGCACCATATGGCAGCCGCGCCAAGATTGGGCGCGGCCTTGATACAGCGCGGCAATTCTGCCCTGGTTGAAGCATTTCATGCAAGGCGAGAGTCTTGTTAGGCGCTGTGCCCCTTGTAGACCGGCGTTAGAGACCCCAAACCGAGCCGATGGACCGCACCCTCGTCTTCGGCAACTCAGGCGCCGGTAAATCGACCTGGCCACGGCGACAGGTCAGCCGGCAGGGCGTCGCCCACCTCGACCTCGACACGCCCGCATGGCGTCCAACGGATCCACCGACCCACGCGCCCATCGCCCAACCTCAAACGCACATCAGCGCGTTCGCCCATGCCTCTGGGCGCTGAATGATCGAGGGATATTATGCCGAAGCGACTCGCCCTCGCGACGCCGCAGGCCACCGCGTTGATGCGCCTCGACCTGCCCGTCGACGTCTGGACTTCACCGCGCGCTCGCTCGCCCGTTCAAAACGCATAAGTACCCACGCCAGGCCGATCAGGACGCCAACCTGCCGATGCTTGTCGAGTGAATTCGGGCGTATCCTCACCGCGATGGACCGCGCGGCCGCGCGGCCCATGCGACGCTCTTTGACACCTTCGCTGGGCTCAAGCATCGATACGTTCGACCCCCCGACTGACCGGCGCTGCAGTTGCACGCGCCCCCTGAACGGTGTACGACGCACCCGTCGACGCGAGAGACGAGGATTGCATGGCAACGGCTTATGACGTGGTGATCATTGGCAGCGGCCCCGGCGGGTATGTGACCGCCGTGCGGGCTGCCCAACTGGGCTTGAAGACTGCGATCGTCGAGGCAGACTCGCGATTGGGCGGCACCTGCCTGCTGCGCGGCTGCATCCCGACCAAGAGCATGCTGCATTCGGCCGAGTTGGCGGATCATGCGCGGCACAGCGCCGAGTTCGGCGTCAACCTGGGCGAGGTGTCCATCGACATCGCCAAGGTGCTCGACCGCAAGAACAAGGTCGTGCAGCAAAACGCCGGCGGCGTCAGCTACTTGATGAAGAAGAACAAGGTCGACGTGCACACCGGCTGGGGCAGCATCGCGGGCCCCGGGCAGGTCAAGGTCGCGACCGCAGACGGCAGCGAGACACTGCTCGATACCCGCTACTGCATCTTGGCCACCGGCTCCGATCCGCGCCTGCTCCCCGGCATAGAGATCGACGGCACCCGCGTGCTCACCAGCACCGAGCTGCTGGACCTCGTCGAGATGCCCAGCCACCTCATCGTGCTGGGCGCTGGCGCCGTCGGCGTCGAGTTCGCGAGCGTATACAAGAGCTTTGGCTGCGACGTGACCATCGTCGAGATGGCCGACCAGCTGGTGCCCGTCGAAGACGCCGAGGTCAGCAAAGAGTTCACCAAGGTCTTCAAGCGCCGCGGCATCAAGGTGCACACGGCCACCAAGCTCAGCGACATTGAGGTCACCGACAATGGCGTGCGCGCGCGCCTCGAACCGGTCGCCGGCGGCAAGGCCAAGGGCGTCTCGGGCAGCCACTTGCTCATCGCCATCGGTCGCAAGCCCCTGACGGCAGGCATCGGCCTCGACGGCACCAAGGTCGAGATCGACCGCGGCTTCGTGAAGGCCGACGGCTTTGGCCGCACCGGCGAGTCATGGATCTACGCGATCGGCGACATCGTCGCGGGCACCCCGCTGCTGGCGCACGCCGCCTCGTCTGAGGGCGTCATCGCCATCGAGCATATCGCGGGCCTCAACCCGCAGCCGCTCAACTACGCGCATGTCCCGGGCTGCACCTACTCGTCTCCCGAGGTCGGGAGCCTGGGCTTGACCGAGCAGGCCGCCAAGGACGCCGGCTACACGGTCAAGGTCGGCAAGTTCCCGTTCAGCGCGCTGGGCAAGGCCAAGGTCGTCGGCGACACCACCGGCTTCGTGAAGATCGTCGCCGAGGCAGAATACGACCAGGTCCTCGGGGTGCATATCATCGGCCCGCGGGCGACCGACCTCATCGCCGAGGCCGGCCCCATCCTCAAGCTCGAGTACACGTTGCAAGAATTGACCAACACCGTGCACGCGCACCCCACGCTCTCCGAAGCGATCCACGAAGCAGCACACGCGGCCCTCGGGCACGCGATCCACCTGTAGGCTCTATGGCGCAGGGATCGACCTACCTCGAAGCCGTCCGCGAAGGCCTCCTCGAAGAGATGCAGGCCGACGCGCGCGTTTTCCTCATCGGCGAGGACATCGGCGTATATGGCGGCGCGTTCAAGGTGACCGCCGGCTTCCTCGAAGAGTTCGGCCCCGACCGCATCATCGACACCCCGATCGCCGAGGGCGGCATCATCGGCGCTGCCATTGGTGCGGCGCTGATGGGCATGCGCCCGGTGGTCGAGATTCAATTCCTCGACTTCATCTCGTGCGGCTTCGACCTGCTGACCAACTTCGCCGCGAAGTGCCACTACCGATGGGGCGCCGCGGTGCCGATCGTGGTGCGCGGCCCCGGCGGTGGGCTGGTGGGCGGTGGACCTTTCCACAGCCAGAGCGTCGAGATGTACTTCGTGAATACGCCAGGCATCAAGGTGGTGGCGCCGAGCACGGCGGCCGACGCCAAGATCCTGCTCAAGGCCGCGATTCGCGATCCAAACCCGGTGCTCTTCATGGAGCATAAGGCGCTGTATCGCGCGCCCAGCTTGCGCGAAGAGCTGCCGGGCCCCGACGCCGTGGGCGAGCTGGGCAAGGCGGCGATCCGACGGGCCGGCGACGACCTGGTGATCATCACCTATGGCGCGATGGTGCACCGCAGCCTCGAGGCCGCCGCCCAGCTGTCCAAGGACGGCGTCGAGGCGCGGGTGCTCGATCTGCGCACGCTCAGCCCCCTCGACGACGCGGCGATCCTCACCGCGACCCGCGAGTGCAGCCGGGTGCTCATCGTGCACGAAGACACCCGCACAGGCGGGCTGGCCGGTGAGATCACCAGCCGCATCAACGAGGGCGCCTTCGAGTGGCTCGACGCGCCGATAATGCGCGTGGCGGCGGCCGATACTCCGGTGCCCTACGCGAAGGGCCTCGAGGCCGTATTCTTCCCCAGCGTGGCCGACATTGCAGAGGCCGCGCATCGATTAGCAGCATACTGACAGCGGACTGACGGAGATTCTGGATGGCGACGAATGTGATCATGCCGCAGATGGGCGAATCGGTAGCCGAGGGCACCATCACGGTCTGGCTCAAGCAGGTCGGCGATGCCGTCGACCGCGACGAGCCGATCTTTGAGATCACGACCGACAAGGTCGACGCCGAGATCCCCTCTCCCGAAGCCGGCATCTTGCTGGCCATCAAGGTGCAAGCGGGCGAGACGGTCGAGGTCGGCAGCGTGGTCGCGATCATCGGCGCAGCCGGCGAGGCCACCGATGAGTCTGGCGGCGACGCAGACGATGGCGCGGATGACACCGACGATGCGCCGGTGAAGGCAGCGCCTGCTGCTGCGCCCGCTGCTGCGCCCGCTGCTGCCGCAGCCGTCAGCGACGATCGCCCCCAGGCCGAGATGACGGCCGCCGAGCTGCGCCAGCGTCGCAGCACGCCGGTCGTGCGCAAGATCGCCAGCGAGCACGACGTCGACATCGCCGACGTCGACGGCACGGGGCTCGACGGCCGCGTCACGAAGAAGGACATCCTGGCCTTCATCGAAGCCGGCGGCGCCAAGAAGGCGGCCCCAGTGCAGGCGCTCGAGGCACCGCGCCCCAGCGCACCCGCCGCGCAGAGCCAGCCGGCCAGCAGCGGCAAGGTCAGCATGGGCATCCCGATGATCCCCGTGACCATGCGCGACGCCGACTCCCACGAGCGCATGTCGCCGATGCGTCGCAGCATCAGCGATCACATGATCAAGTCGAAGACCTACAGCGCCCACGTGCACAGCTGCTTCGAGATCGACTACGGCCCCGTCAACGCGCTGCGCAAGAAGTTCAAGCCCAAGTACGCCGAGCGCGGCGGCCGGTTGACCTTCACGACGTTCTTGGCCAAGGCCGTGATCAAGGCGCTGCAGGCGTTCCCGATCGTCAACGCGAGCCATGACGGCGAGAACGTCATCTACCGCGGCGACATCAACCTCGGCATCGCGGTGGCCGTCGACTGGGGCCTTTTGGTGCCGGTCATCAAGCAGGCCGACGAGATCTCGATGCTGGGCCTGTCCAAGCGCATCGCCGACGTCGGCGAGCGCGCGCGCACCAAGAAGCTCAAGACCGCCGATTTGGCCGACCTGACCTTCTCGATCACCAACCCGGGCACCTTCGGCAGCCAATGGGGCACGCCGATCATCCCGCAGCCGTCCGTGGCCATCATGGGCGTCGGCATGATCGAGAAGCGCGTCAAGGTGCACACCCTGCCCGACGGCAGCGATACGATGGTCATCAAGCTCTGCGGCTACCTGACGCTGGGCTTCGATCACCGCGTCATCGATGGCGCCGTGGCCGATCAGTTCATGAGCCACGTCAAGAGCACGCTCGAGTCGTTCGACGAATCGGCGATGTAGCCTTGTTTCAAGGTCGCAGTGCTCGGGCTTCGCCCGGCGCGCTGGGACTCGTTCTGGTCGTTCGAGGTCGCAGTGCTCGGGCTTCGCCCTGGGCGCTGGTACTCGTTCTGGTCTTTCAAAGTCGCGGTGCTCGCCATTGGCTCTGCGCGCTGGGACTGTCTTGATTGTCTCCCGCCAATTGCATGCGTACCAGCTGGGCCGCGTACCCTATCGCGACGCGTGGGCGCTACAGCAGCGCCTGGTCAAGGCCCGCAAGGCCGACACCATCCCCGACACCGTCTTGCTGCTCGAGCACGATCCGGTGGTGACGCTGGGTCGTGCGGGCAGCCGCGATTCGCTGCTGCACGATGAGGCGGCTTTGGCCTCACGCGGCGTTGATCTGGTGCACAGCGATCGGGGCGGCGACGCGACCTATCATGGGCCCGGCCAGCTGGTCGTCTATCCGATCCTCGACCTGCGCCCTGACCGCAAGGACGTGCGCCGCTTCGTACGCGGGCTCGAGCAGATGATGATCGACACCTGCGCCGACTTTGGCGTGCAAGCCACCCGCCGCGACGGCGATCCCGGCATCTGGTTGCGCGAACCCGACCGCAAGATTGGCGCGATCGGCGCCCGCTTCTCGCGGTGGGTCAGCCATCACGGCGTCGCGCTCAACGTGAACACCCATATGGCCCACTTCGGGCTCATCATCCCCTGCGGCATCCGCAATGGCGGCGTCACCAGCCTGCAGATGGAGTTGGGCCACCGCGTCGAGTTGGATGCGGTCACCACCTGCATCGCCGAGCACCTGGCGCGCATCTTCGGACGTGCCCTGTCCTGGCCTTCGGCCGATACGTTGACGCTGGAGACTGCCTCTTGAGCGACCTGATCCTGATCACCGACCCCAAGGCCCCGCCCGCCCCCGCGGCGCCGGCCGCCCCCGCATCGCGGGTCCGCAAGCGCGAGCCCGGCCCCCGTCCGCCCTGGCTGACCGTGCGCTACAACCGCAACGAGACCTTCCAAGAGCTGGAACGCCTCAAGGACGGCCTCAACCTGGTCACCGTCTGCGAAGAGGCGCGGTGCCCGAACATCGACGAGTGCTGGAGCAGCGGCACCGCGACCTTCATGCTCATGGGCGACATCTGTACCCGCCGCTGTGGCTTCTGCGCGGTCGGCAAGGGCAACCCTCTGGCGCTGGATGCCCAGGAGCCCGCCAACACGGGCGAAGCCGTCGCGCGCATGGGCGTCAAGCACGCCGTGATCACCAGCGTAAACCGTGACGAGCTGCCCGACGGCGGCGCCGCACACTTCGCAGCGACGGTGCGGGCGATCAAGGCCGCCTCGCCGAGCACGACGGTCGAGCTGCTGGTGCCCGACTTTCTCGGCGACCTCGACCACCTCGACACCGTGCTCGACGCGGGCGCCGAGATCGTCGCGCACAACACCGAGACGGTGCCGCGCCTGTACCGCCGAGTGCGCCCGCAGGCCATCTACCAGCGCTCCCTCGACGTCATCGCCCACATCAGCAAGCGCCCGGGCGTGCTCAGCAAGACGGGCCTGATGCTCGGACTCGGCGAGACCGACGACGAGGTCGAGGACGTCATGTGGCACCTGCGCGAGGCGGGCTGCGATATCCTCTCGCTGGGCCAGTATCTCAGCCCCACCACCCGCCATCTGCCGGTCGATCGCTGGGTGCATCCAGACACCTTCGCCCGGCTGGGCGCGGTCGGCGAGTCCATGGGCTTCCGCCACGTCGAGTCCGGCCCCATGGTGCGGTCAAGCTACATGGCCCACCGGGCGCTGCTGACCCCGCAATAGCCCCGGCCCGACCCCGCGGTCCCCCGGCGACCCGGCTGCCGCAAGGCGCGCTCCCGACCCCGCAAGGCGCGCTCCCAACCCCGCAAGGCGCGCTCCCGACCCCGCAACTTGTGTTTTTGGCCCCGCAACTCGCGCTCGCGACCCCGCCGTTCCCCCGCCCGATCGTCGACCCCGCAACAGCCTGCCAATCGCACATGTGCGTACTTGTGAATCTTTGTAGGGACGCGGCATCGAACTTCGAGTACATTCGCCAACGTGAGTGTAGGCGAATGTGACGAAAGGCAATACAATGTGGGCTGGAGAGAGTCGCAGCAGGCGCAGCCAGGACGTTGACAGTGAGTTTCGCAGCCGTATTCGCTGCTTGATGGCGATGCGCGGGCAAACGCAGAGCACCCTCGGCAAGCGCATGGGCCTCAGCCAGTCGACGATCTCGCTGGTGCTCGCCGGCCGCCGTCGCTTCAGCGGCACCACGACCATTGAGCGCTTCGCCGACGCCCTCGATGTGCCCGCGAGTACGATCCAGAGCGGCGCCCCTTGGCCCGCAGGCTGACTCACGCCCTCAATCACCGCGCCCGCTGGATCTGACCCGCGCTCCGATTGACCTTGACCGCAGACAGTGCCACCGTCCGCCGACTCGACTCAACGAGGACGCGTATGATCTCCACACTCTTTGATCCCGCCCGCTGGCGGTCTGTCGCCGGCTTTGAAGACTTCACTGACGTCACCTATCACCGCTGTGTCGATCAGGGCACGGTGCGCGTGGCGTTCAACCGCCCCGAATGCCGCAACGCCTTTCGACCCCGCACTGTCGATGAGCTAAACCGCGCGCTCGAGCATGCCCGAAAGAGCGCCGACGTCGGCTGCGTGCTCATCACCGGCAACGGCCCCTCGGCCAAGGACGGCGGCTGGGCATTTTCGGCCGGCGGCGATCAACGCATCCGGGGCAAGGACGGCTACAAGTACGTCGACGCAGATGGCACGGCCGATCCGGCGCGACTCGGTCGGCTGCACATCCTCGAGGTGCAGCGCCTCATTCGCTTCATGCCCAAGGTCGTCATCGCGGTGGTGCCCGGTTGGGCCGTGGGCGGCGGGCACAGCCTGCACGTGGTCTGCGATCTGACCATCGCCAGCGCTGAGCACGCGATCTTCAAGCAGACCGATCCGGACGTCGCGAGCTTTGATGGCGGCTTTGGTTCAGCCCTGCTCGCCCGACAGGTGGGCCAAAAGAGGGCGCGCGAGATCTTCTTCTTGGGCCGTGACTACTCGGCGCAAGAGGCCGCCGACATGGGCATGGTCAACGCCGCCGTGCCCCACGCCGAGTTGGAGTCGACCGCCCTCGAATGGGCCGCCGAGATCAACAACAAGAGCCCCACGGCCATGCGCATGCTCAAGTACGCCTTCAACATGATCGACGACGGTCTGGTCGGCCAGCAGCTCTTCGCGGGCGAGGCCACGCGCCTCGCATACGCCAGCGAAGAGGCCGTCGAAGGCCGCGGCGCCTTCGTCGAGAAGCGCGCGCAGGACTTCTCTAAATTTCCCTGGCATTACTGAGTCATCTCAGTCGATAGACGGCTTGATAAGTCGGCTCGATTGACCCCACAGCCCAGGGCGATCGACATTTGGGCAGCCGCAGGAGGATGCGTGGAGAAACTGGCGCGGATCGCGGGCCGCTATCGTCTCAAGGCCCGCATCGGCAAGGGCGACATGGGCATCCTTTGGGCGGCGACCGACGAGCGGTCCGCCCTGCCGGTCGCCATCCGCGTGCTGCAACGTGGCCTTGACGATCCCCGGCGCGTCGCACGCTTTCGCGCGAGCGCATTGCAGGCGGCCGCGTTGGACCACCCGCATGTCGCCCGTGTGCTCGACGAGGGCGTCGACGACATCGGCCCGTACATCGTCTCGGAGTGGGTCAACGCCACCCCGCTGTCCGCCTGGATCGGCGCGTCCCCCGACATCGGGTTTCTGTGCGCCGTCGCCAGCCAAATTTGCGACGCGCTCTCCCATGTGCACGGCCGCGGTCTCGTGCACCTCGATCTGCGCCCCAAGAACATCCTCGTCAGCCGCGGCCCGCGCGGCCCGATCGTCCAGCTGGTCGACGTGGGCTGCGCCCGAATCGACGATGGCTGGAGCGACAGCCGAGTCGGTGCGCCGGCGACGCTCAAACTTTTGGGGACGCTGCGCTACCTGGCCCCTGAAGTGGCCGACCGACCCCCGTGGCAGACGGGCCCGTGGAGCGATCTTTACAGCTTCGGCCTCATCATTTGGGAGCTGTTGACCGGCGACATTCCCTTTGGCGATCTGCAGGGCGTGGCGCTGCTCTTGCGGCGGGCGACGACCGACCCCCCCGCGCTGGCAGCCAATGCGGGTCAGCCGCACCAGGCGGGTCTGCGCACTCTCCTCTCGCGGTTGTTGGCGCGCGATCCCCTCGATCGACCGCAGACTGCAGCCCAGGTGCAGCGTACGCTCGACGCCTTTGGCGAGCCGCAAGCCTGGTCCGATCCCCGCTCCGTCGCGCTCATCCAACAGCCACACTTCGGGCGGCGCCACGCACAAGCGGCGGGCTTCCCCCTTTGGCCCCTCGACGGCGGCCCGCTCGTGGGGCGCGACGCCGAGCTTGGCACGATCTGGAACGAGCTGCAGCAGGTCGTCGCCGGCCGGGGCAGCCGCATGGTCGTCGTGACCGGCGCGGCCTCCTGCGGCAAGACCCGCCTGGTCGACACGGTCGCGTTGCACGCCGACGTGAAGGGCGCAGCCCGTATTTGGCGGGTGCACTTCAACGCGGGTCAAGACCGCGGCGGCGGGCTCGCGGGGGTCATCGAAGAGATGCTGCGCGCTGGGGGTACTGGCCGCGATGGCGTCGCCGCGCGAGCGGCCGCGATGTCGCTGCTGCTCAACATCGATCCGACCGATCTGACGACGCTGCTGCCGGCGCTGTTGCACCCCGATGCGCCCGGCTTCCCGCGGCCGATGGGCTTCGCCGAGCCGGCCGCCCACATCGGGGGCGTCGACGCGGCCCGCATGACCGCGGCCGTCTTCCAAGAGATGACGCGGCGCGCAGCCGACAATGACGCGCTGCTGCTGTGGCTCGATGATGTGCAGCACGCGGTAATCGATGAAGTCTGCGAGCTGGTCGGGCGTATCCTCGACGATCCTACGCTGCCAATTTGCATCGTCTGCAGCGCCCGCTCGGGCGCGCCGATCCTCGACACCCTGCGCGCGAACCATCCTGCGGGCGATCTGGTGCGGTGGATCGAGTTGGGCGCTCTGAGCGTCGCCGATGAGCGCACCTTCCTGCAGGGCCGCCTCGGCGTACACCCCATGGAAGAGCAGCGCCTGCTGGCCGCCACCCATGGGCGCGCAGACATGCTCGACGGGCTCTCGTCGCATTTGCTCGCCGGTCGGTTGGTGCCGGGACCAGACGGCAACCTGCTGATGCCGGGCACCGTGCTGCCCGAGTCCAACGCCGAGCTGTTCTCCGCTCAATTGGCGCGCCTGCCCAATCGGGGGGCCGATACCCTGGTGCCCGATGTGATAGCGGGCCTGGCGCTGGGCCAGATCGCGCTGCAGCCTCGGGTGATCGACGCCCTCATCGCAGAAGGCGATCAGCCCGTTCGCCGGGCCATCGCCGCCGCTGAGCGGGTGCGTCTGCTGGTGAGTCGCCCCAACGGTGGGTGGCGATTTGCCTCTGAGGAGCTGCGCGCGTGGCTCTGCCAGGGCTTCATCGAACGCGCCGCGAGATGGCATGCCATTTGGCTGCGCACCTTGGAGCGATTGGAGGGCCCCGCCCACGGTCGCTTCGGTCTTGAGCGCGCGCGGCATGCCGAGGCGCTCGACGCGCCCGACGCGGCGATCCAGGCGCTGCTGGACAACGCGAGTTGGGCGCTGGGCCCGGCCGAGCAAGCGACAAGACGCGGCTTGCAGGCGGCTGGCCTGGCGCGCTCGTTGGCGCTCAACGCCCGCGATCCAGTGCGCGCAGGCCGCGCAGAGCGGCTGCGCGCGCAGCTGCTTCGCCAGAGCGGACGCCCGCATGAGGCCATCGCCGTGCTCGACGCCCTCGAACCCCGCTTGATGATGCCGACCGCGCTCAGCGAGCGCGCCTGGTGCGTGCTCACCCGCGGGCTGCTCGCCCTCGATGCCGGCCGCCTTGACGCCGCCCAGCGGCACTTCGAAGAAGCCGATGGCTTGTTCACCGCCGCCCAGGAGCCGACCGGACGCCTGTGGATCCAGATCGGCATGGGGCATGTCGCGTGTCGGCGGGGGCATCATCGGCTGGCGCGCACTCTGGGCCGAGACGCGGAGCAAGGCTTTAAGGCCGCGGGCGATCATCGAGGACAACTCACGGCCCGGGTGTTGCGGGCCGACGCGACCCTCGCCGCGAACGATCACGCGACCGCCGACGAGCGCTATGCGAGCCTGCTCGACCTCGCCGAGCGTCGGGGCTGGCTGCTCGACACTGTGCGCTTCATGCTCATCCGTGCGCGCCTGGCGCTCGCGATGCAGCGACCCCATGTGGCGCTGGATTGGCTCGACCGCGCCCATGAGCGCGCCCGAATTCTTGGCCTCGATACGCTCGTCGACTTCGCGGGTGCCATTCGGCCCGCGCTCCTTGCGGCCGCGGGCGAGCATGCCGCTGCGCGCGCCGCCCTGTCGAAGGCCCGGCTGCCAGCGGTGGCCCTGCGCGGTGAGGCGGCCGAAGTGATCGAGCTCGCGCTGACCGGCCAAAGCACCCAGCTCGACGTCCCCCTGCGGGCACAGCTCGGTCGGTGGCGGTCACAGTTCACGCTGGACGACTGAGTCGCTCTGGCGCTGTCGCGTTCTGCGGCCGCAACGAACAAGAACCGCAGCTAGAACGCCACGCCGACCGCGGTGTGCGCCGCCGGCAAGACGCCTTCGATGCCCTCGCCGCCGACCGTGTAGTGCAGCGATTGCACGCCGGCCCCGGCCGAGAGCACCCAGCGATCCGCCAAAATCCAGGTGTAGCCGCCCAACGCGCTGGCATAGCCCCCCAAGCCGGTCTCTTCGGGACCATTCGCGCTCGTCGAGAGCCGCGCCCCCACCCCCCGCACCAGCACCCAGCCCCCAGCGGGCGCGACGCCCGTGAAGTACCAGCGCACCCCGACCTCGGCGCCGATGCCGACCAGGTCGCGCTCTTCATCATCGAGGAGGCTGTCGAAGAGGCGCAAATGCGGACCCACATAGACCGACCAGTTGGCGCTCAATGCGCGCTCGACCTGAACGTGGACGAAGCCCAGCGCGGTCGTGAGCGGATCGACCTGAACGGTCCAGAGCGGGGCGAGCAGCGCAACGACGATTTCTTGCATAGGGGCGTCT